>QNBK01000066.1 GCA_003644105.1 Spirochaetota bacterium
ACTCACTTGAGTTTCCTCGGAAACAAGGTCTGATACCATTAAAGACTGCTCAGACATTACACGATCCAACCCCTGCCGGCTTACAACGGTTGTTTCATTGCCCGAGAGGTTGGCGATTTCTGTAGTCAGACCGGTAATCAGGTAGTCACTGATATTGCTCTCCCGCCCATCCACGGTGAAGTAGTAAACAGCCATGGTTCTGGAGACGTCACCTGAAAGCAGGGAAACGGTTCTCTCGGCGATACTGCTTACAAGGGAGTCGATTCCGTGAATCAGGTTATCCGGTTCAGAGTTCACTTGGGCTATCTGAGTCTCAAGAGTTGTCGAGCAGGCTGTAAACAGCAGTATTGCCAGGAAAAGAATACTGAAATACTTCATTTTTATACCTTATCACCTTTTAAAGCATCGGGCTCAGTAACCTGGAGAGGTTTTCAACTGTTTTCCTCAGAAGTCCCCGGCTGTTCCATTTCTCTGGATCGAGTTCTTCCGATTGACTGATATATGCCCGCTGTTGTTTCTTGATATCATCGACTTCCTTTTGACCGTAGAAGACAAGATCCATTTCAAAGTCCAATTCAAAAGACCGGATATCAAAATTACTTGATCCGAAGAAGCAAATATTTTCATCAATACTGATGCTTTTGGCGTGAAGTATTCCTTCCTTGAACAGGTGAATTCTCGCACCCCATTTCATAATATCTTCGTAGTAGGACCTTGCCGCATTCCCGGGGAGGAACTGATCGGATTTTTTCGGAATAACCAGATTCAGATCGATCCCCCGGCGGCATGCTGACTCAAGAGCCTGAAGCATGGCATCATCGGGGATGAAGTAAGGAGTGGTTATAACCACCTGTTTTTTTGCATGGTAGAGAGCTTCAATTACAACCATATGGTAATTGCTGGGGGAATACACCGGCCCACTGGGAAGCACCTGTATCGGGCTGTCTCCATCCGTATCAGGAGGCGGGAAAAAATCTGCACCGTTCAGTGCTTCATCTGTTCCAAGGTACCAGTCAGAGAGAAAAACAGCCTGAAGAGAAAAAACTGCAGGGCCGCTGATTCTGGCAACAAGATCCCGCCAGATGAGATTGGATTTCTTGTGGCCGTAACTGGGGTCAACAATATTCTGAGAGCCTGTATAGGCGGTTTTTCCATCGATAACTGCAATTTTACGGTGGGTCCGCCAATCCATGCGTCCCAGGTAATGCCTGAGGGAGATAATCGGATAGGCCGCAACAACCTTGATCCCTTTTTTTCTGAGAGCGGCAGACTTACGGTTAAGGAATTTTCTGGACCCCATGGCATCAAGGAGAAGTCTGCATTCCACTCCACGCTCTGCAGCCCGTATCACAACCGTACTTACCATTCGGCCGACATTGTCATCTTCAAAAATATAGAACTGAAGGTGGACATGATGAAGGGCCTTATCTATATCCTCAATCAATCGGAGAATGAATTTTTCCGAGTTATTAATGAACTCAACATTGTTGTTTCCCATTGCATACATGCCGCCGGATCTTACAACAATTTCCGAAGTTTTCTGTTTTCCTGATTCCAGATTTGCCCGTAATTTCATATAAGAATCTGCGAATTGATTTCTGAGATCTGCAAGGGCCTGAATCAGCTTTTCTTTCTGGTAAAGTCTGTGTTTCGGCGGTCTTTGAATACCGATGAAGAGGTACAGAATAAATCCCGGCCAGGGGAACATCATGATTATCATAAGCCATGCTGTTGCGAATGCGGGCTTCCTGTACCGTGGTACCTCAATGAGCATAATAAAGCGGAGTATCCACTCACTGTAAAAGTATATCTGAAATAACGACGGCCACGACATAAGAATTATTATAGTTCATATTTCAGTGAATATGTTGGAACAGGCAATTTTTGGAAAAACAGGATACTCCGGCTGAACTCCATACTGCACCGGAGTACTCTGCTATAGACAGGGTTACTGAATAGTAAGAAACGTAGCAATGAGTAAGGAATAGCCGAGTTTATCCTCCGTTGAAATCAGCTCATGTTTATCACCGAATCTGCGGTTATCCCAGATGATTTTATCTACTCTGGATTCTGTGAAACCGTTCTGGTATGTCAGATACAATGTATTTACCAGTACCAGCTTACCTCTTGTGAACTGTTTAATGGTTATGACACTTCCCTCACTTTTAGGTGTTACATTGAGAGTCAGCCATGAATTACCTTCAAGAGGCTGCGAGACCATCATGTAAATCAGGAATTCTCCGACTTTTAATGGAGGACTCATCAGGCTTTCTCCTGCCTCATTCTGTACAAGATTTGAGTTCAGCAATTCTGGTGGCAACTCTGATATCTGCTGTTTCAGGTATCCAGGATTATTATATTCGAACTTAACTCCTGCACAGGATGTGAAAATCAGGGCTCCGAATGCCAGGGTAATAAAAAGTACTCTGGGTTTGGGCATATATAATGCCTCCTTAAATATGTTTGATGTAGTTATAGTAATTGGAGATTCATAATTCAAGTATCTCTCCGGATTTGATATAATAATGCAGATGTATTCTGAAATTCTGAAATCAAGGCTATATTTCATCCTGGTTCTGATTATGTCTGCAGGATTGATACGCCCTGTATTTGCTTCTGAGGAACCCTCTATCACAACAGTCAGGATAGATGAGATACGCTTTGAAGTCAGCGGAAAAACCCGTCCTGAAGCCCTTGCCAGAGAGATAAAACTGGAGACAGGTTCGGAATATTCAACAATTGATGAGTTTCAAACACATCTGAACCGTGAAGTCCAGGACCTGATTAATCTGAGAGTTTTTTCTGATGTGACGGCAGATGTTATAATAGTTTCAGAGGGTATCTCTTCTGATGGAAGGGGTTGGGAGAACGTTCTGATTGTCTTCAAAGTAGAGGATACCTGGACTCTCTTTCCTTTCCTGGTTCCTTCCTCAGATGGATCTACCACAGTATTCACTATGGCCGTCGTTGATAAGAACTTTCTGGGTACTCTGACAGAATTCAGTATTTCCGGGGATTTCGGTATCGGAACAGATCCCATTACCGGAAGCCTCGAGATTCCCCGATGGGGATTCTATTTCAAATGGAGTGGTTTTACAGTTAATCAATGGCAGTTCAATACAGTGTTAAGCCAATCTTTTCAGACTATGAGGAAGTTCAATGATTCAATCCTGGTAGAGGATTACAGCTTTTTTGAAACATTGTATTTATTTAATGTCCGTTACGAGTTTAAACGGGTCCCTTATTTGTACACACTGATAACGCCGATGCTGAGTTGGCGGTATGGATATAATATCAGAAGACAATTTGAAGAGATTGAATATGAATACTTTCGAACAGGTTTGAGCCTGGGGCTGGATTATAACCGGATTGACTGGAAGGATTTTTACAGGCAGGGATGGGCGCTGGGTATTTTTGATGCGACTTGGGGGAGCTGGGGTGAAGACCGCAGTCAGTTGAAAACAATTGTGAAAACTCGATTTTCCGGGTATGGAATTACCGGGAAAGTTAATCCCAGTACCAGAGTTGTAGGCATGATGAGTTTCAATCATGAGATGACGGGTTTGGGATCGTATCTTCGAGGAGTTCCTGATGATGGTGCTTATGGGGATCGAGCTGTTTTTCTCAATACGGGAATACAGATTCGATTGTGGAAAGGGGTCTGGGCGGAACCGCATCTTCTTCCTTTTGTTGACGCCGGCCTTGTAGCGAAGCGGGATGAACCACTGAATTTCAAGGATGATTTTTTTCTTGGTGTCGGCTCTGAGCTGATATTGTTTCTGCCTACTCTTCCCAGTGCTCAGATAAGGGGGTGGATCGGATTCGATATGAGTGTTGATGAGTGGTCCAGAGCGAAATGGGAAGTTGGAGCATCGTTCCAATTGCACTATTAAATGTAAAATAAGAGGAATCCAGTTGTAACAATTCCGGCAAGAACAAAGCCGGCCACCACTTCTTTTACTGAATGTCCGATGGTTTCAGGAAGTGTGTCTTCCTCATCAAGAAATTCCTGGGGGGCCGCTTTTTTAAGGATGTTGATGATGGTATTGATGGATCCTCTGACTCTCACCGCATCGTGGGCTACTACTGTTGTGAGTACCAGGGCGACGGCAAAAACTGAAGAATTAAAACCTTCATGAAATCCAATTACAAGAGCCATGGACGCCGTTGCGGCGGTATGAGAACTGGGCATGCCTCCGGATTGCAGAGCATTTCGGATAATCGGTGGTTTCCCGCGGAATACAGGACTTATTATCTTCCAGCATTGTCCGGTAATCATGGCGATTGCTGCAGCAATGAATGCCAAGGGTAAAGTATTCATCCATTAAAGATAGTTTTTCATATTCCCCGGGTCCAGACTCATTCTGCAGAAATATGCGTCGATAATGGAAGGGATGAACACCTTGTCACACACATTACCATCTCGCATAAGCGATGAAATCTCCTGGATCCGGAATGTTTATCAGGAACATTTTGACCGTTCCTGGTTCACTTCGGCATTCAGGGAGCCTCTGATGGAACCTCGTCAGTTTCAGGATATCCGCCACGCGTTGAGCCTTACATCTCCAACAATCTGGGATCTTCCGGTGCTTCATCGGGGTGTGACAGCGTTAAAAATTTATACAGAGATTATCCGCTGCAGTGTTCTTCCCAAGGTGAAGGATATTTTCGGTTTTTCCAGTATGAGTTTCGGATACAAGGATACGTCTGATTCTCGTCTTCACCGGCGTCTTGTTGTCTACACTCTGCCTCTGAACCTGGATCGTTTGAACTCCCATATCAGAGAACTGGATCGGCTGCTTCCGCCCATACCCGAAGAAATGCCGTCAATTAGAACAAACTTTCTGGTTCGGGCCGCAGTTTAACATCTTTCATCTGACTGATAAAAAGAAGAGTCAAAATCAGCAGTAGTACAGCCAGAAGCAGTGAGGGTGTAAAAGATCCGGATTTGGTTTTCATGGCTTCCATTACATAAACAAACACAACAGCACCCTGGCCGAATAGCTGTATCAGGCCGTTGGACGTTCCTTCAGGTGTTGGAACGGTTATTTCCGCGGCATACTGCATGGCCACAGGTAAAGCACTCACCAGAAAGAAGCCCATGACAAAGGCGGAAAACATCAGCAGGGTAAGGGTGGGAGCAAAAGTGATTCCCAGTAATCCGGGGATGGCCCCGATTATCGCGATGTAGAGGAATCTTTGTCTTTTTTTCTGTTTATCAGAGATTGCAGGAATAATAACTGCTCCAAAAAGTCCTCCTACCAGCATTACAGCTCCCAGAGTGCCGGCTGTAGTCGGGGAAAAACCTCTGGGCCGGATAATGTTTTCAACCCAGGTGGATACACCGTTGAATATTCCTAGCCCTACAAAGGCTACAGCCAGAGTGTACCAGAAGGGTTTGGAGGAAAAGGCATTTTTCAATCCCTCCAGCATCAGGGCCCGGGTTTGCGTGGCAAGGGCTGAAGGTGCGCTCTTTGGTTTCTCCCGGGCAAAAATGAGAAAAAGAACTGCGGAAACGGCGGCAATGATACCATAAACAAGCTGAACCCGGTTGATTGCAGTTCCCGACTCTACCAGTATCGGAGTTACAACCATCCCGATCGCCGTTCCAACCAGATTGGCCAGGGTTACCAGTCCGACAGCAGTGGCTCCCTGATTCTCTGGAAACCACTTGGCGGAAACCGTAGTCCAGGAGTTCAGCAGCAGGGGCTGAGATGCCGCCAGGCCGAAGGTGGTTATCAGAACGAGGGTGTAATTACCGCCGGCAAAGCCTCGCAGAACTCCGAATAAAGCCATCATAACAGCTCCGATTCCGACGGATTTTCTGAAGCCGAAGGTATCGATGGCCCAGGATGAAGGGATAGACAGGGGAATGAAGGCGATCATAAAGCTCATGGACAACAGGCCGATCTGAAGATCTGTTACCCCGTAGAATGCAGCGGCCAGACCGGTTATCGGGGCATAGCTGATCCATAAAATCTGAATGGCCAGGTTGGTGAACATGAAAACCCCGAGAACTATCCAGCGGTAGGGGTAAACCCTGTAATGAGATTCATTGTTCAATAGTAACTCCTCTTCCGCCCATGATACCCCATTATCTTCTTGACTGCCGGAAGTTTTGAATATACCATTGCGATGGTGGAAACTATAGAAACCAATATAGTTTCCGTCGTGTTTATCGTAAAAGAGGGGCAGTAATGGATGAAGTCAGAATTCGGAAGTGGATACTTGAACGCAGCACCGACCGGTTTCTTTTCGAAGGTTTCAGTAATTTTACCATGGATGAAATTGCCCGGGATGCCGGGGTGAGTAAAAAAACCCTCTATCGACTCATTCCCTCAAAAAACAAGCTCATTGTAATGGTTCTGGACCATCAAATTGAGATTATTGAGAATAAGCAGAGAGTCATTCTGGAAGATTCCAGCATGGGTTTTAAAGCCCGGCTGGAAGCTATGCTCCGGATTGTTTCCGAGTTCTACTCCAGTATCAGTGAAAAATCTCTCCTGGAGATTGAAAGGCTCTCACCGGATATCTGGGAAATGGTCCGTCAGCGCCGGGAGGGTGCTCTGGACAGAATTATCCGGCTGCTGGAAGAGGGGCGGCTCGACGGGCAGATTCGAAACGATATCTCGTCGAAATTTCTCGGAAGGTATTTTCAAAGTATGATTGATTCGCTTATTTCGCCTCGGGTGATGATGGAAGAGGACATGACTCCTAATCAGCTGCTGGATTTAACCTTGAGTCTTATGTTTAACGGAATTAATAAATCTCCGGGAGGAATCTATGAATAACAAAATTCTGAAGCCAGGCATTGCTGTTTTTTTTCCGGTATTTTTTTTGTTGACCTCTTGCGGGGGCGTTGAAGATTATCTCGAAGCTTCAGGTACCCTGGAAGCGGTTCAAATCAGGGTTCCCTCACAAACCGCAGGAGTTGCTGTTGAAGTTCCGGCTGAAGAGGGGTTTAGAGTTGAGGCCGGTGAACTGCTGGCGGTACTGGATGATGAGTCCCTTACCCTCCGGCGGGATCAGGTAAAAGCCGGGCGGGATATGGCTGCCGCTGCACTGGATCTGGTTGTCCAGGGAGCCCGGCAGGAGGATGTGGACCAGTCACGGGAAGCTCTGAATTCTGCAGATGAACGCTGGCGTCTGGCTAAGGAAGAAGCGGACAGACTCCGAGCTCTGATTGAATCGGGAAGTGTCTCAAAACAGCAGCTGGATCGGGCTGAATCGGCCGAAGTTCTGGCAGAAGGGGCTAGAATCCAGGCTGTAAGCTTGCTTGCCAAACTGGAAGCCGGGGCCAGGGATTCGGAAATAGCAGGTGCCCGGGCCGCTCTGGACCAGGCTGAAGCGGCTCTGGCTCTGGCGGAGAAAGCCCTTAAAGATACTCGAATTTTTGCACCGTCGGCAGGAACCGTCCTCTATAGGATGCTCGATCCCGGAGAGTGGGCGGCTCCGGGGATGACCGTCTTTGTAATTGCCGATACAACAAACCTTCAACTCACGGTATACGTGTCAGAACCTGATCTTGCAGGAATACGCCTGGGTCAGGAAGCCGAGATCCGCATGGACGGCAGCAGTGAAGTTCTTAGTGGTCGGGTTTCCTGGATATCTCCTGTTGCCGAATTCACTCCCAAGAATGTTCAGATTAAGGATGAGCGGGTGAAGCAGGTGTTCGCCCTGCGCATCGATGTTAAAAACCCCAAGGGAATTCTGAAGCCCGGAATGCCGGCTGATGCCCGTCTTTAAAAGCACCGGGGCTGAGTATGCTGCGGTTCTGGATTCCGTGGGGAAGTCGTTTCAGGGGACGGCGGCGATAAAGTCTCTCAGTCTGAAGATTCCCACTGCCGGAGTCTTTGCCCTTGTCGGTCCGGATGGTGCCGGGAAAAGTACACTGCTTCAAATGCTTTGCGGGCTGCTTACCCCGGATTCCGGCAGTCTTGAAGTTCTGGGTGTATCTCTGCCCCGGGGGCTTGCAGGTGTTCGGCCGCAGCTGGGATATCTGAGCCAGCACTTCAGTCTCTATGGCGATTTGAGTATTGATGAAAACATGGCCTTTGCCGCAGAGATTTACGGCCTGAAAAACTATTCGGATAAACGGGATGAGTTATTGGAAATGACCGGACTTACTCCATTCCGAAAACGTCTGGCGGACAAGCTTTCCGGGGGAATGAAGCAGAAGCTGGCCCTAGCCTGCACCCTTGTCCATAATCCCCGGCTTATACTTCTGGATGAACCGACAAACGGAGTGGACCCGGTTTCCCGGAGAGAGTTCTGGAAGCTGCTGCGGGGGTTGGGGGAGCAGAATATAACGCTGGTTATGAGCACTCCTTATATGGATGAAGCCGAAAGGGCAGATTCTGTAGCTTTCATTCATGAAGGTAAACTGCTCCTGACAGGCAGTCCCGGAGCGATTCGGAGGAGTTGGGACCGTAAAATCCTGGAGATTTTCTGTGCCAGAAATAGAGCGGCCATGCCGGTTCTTTCCCGTTTTTATCCCAAAGGAGAGCTGCAGATTTTTGGAGACAGGGTACATCTGGCTATGCTTCAGGACGGCCCTGAAGAAGATGAAGTTGTCCGTTGTCTGGAGGACGCTGGAATAAGAGTAAAAAGTTCCGGTCCTGTCCGGCCCAGGCTTGAAAACGTATTTTTATCGATGATTCAAAAGGAAGCGGCCGTTAATGGGTGAGCACATCATTGAAGTTAACAGCCTTGTAAAGCGATTTGGTGATTTTACAGCAGTAGATAACGTGAGTTTCTCGGTGGAGAGAGGCAGTCTTTTCGGTTTGCTGGGCGCCAATGGAGCCGGCAAAACCACCCTTATCCGTATGCTTTGCGGGCTGATGATTGCCGATGCCGGATCGGCTTCTCTTGCCGGGATTGATGTTTTAAAGAATCCGGAAGAGGTTAAAAAGCGGATTGGATATATGTCCCAGCGTTTCAGCTTGTACCGGGATCTTACTGCAGATGAGAATCTTGAGTTTTTCGGCGGGCTTTATGGGTCCCGGGATACGGTGGGAGCTGCCGGACGATCCCGTATTTTTGATTCTGTGGGACTGACCGGTATGGAAAACACCCTGGCTGGAGATCTCCCCGGGGGAATCAGTCAGCGGCTGGCATTGGCATGCGCAGTGTCCCACAATCCGGCTGTTCTCTTTCTGGATGAACCCACTGCCGGCGTGGATCCGGTTTCCCGTCGGCGCTTCTGGGATCTGATACATGAACGTGCAGAAGAGGGAACAACGGTTGTGGTTACCACCCATTATCTGGATGAGGCGGAATACTGTAACGATATTGTTCTGATGCATTCCGGCCGGATTGTTGCCGATGGCGGGCCGGATGAGATGAAGAGGAGGATTATTTCAGGTCCTGTTTTTGAGATTTCCGGAAGTGGTGCATCTTTCCTGGAATCGGTACTGGAAGATGAATCCTGGGTGGTTGAATTCTCCCTGTTTGGAGATTCCATTCATATTCAGACTGTAGAGGGCATGGATTCAGAAGGTGTAAAGACCAGGCTTCTCACTCTTGCCGGAAAAACACAGGATTTCTCAATTGAGCGTATCACGCCTTCTCTTGAGGATGTCTTCCTACGGATTATCGATCAGTCGGAGTCTGAAGGGGAGGAGATAATATGAAACTCGAACTGAGAGCCATGATACGGAAGGAATTTCGACAGGTTTTCCGGGATCCCCATACCCTGGGGATTCTGCTTCTTGTTCCGATGCTGCTGCTTGTTCTATTTGGATATGCCATCAGTATGGATGTGGATAATATTGTTGTCGGGGTACTGGATAATGATAAAAGTCCGGAAAGCCGGCGGATAACGGAACTCTTCCAGGTTCTGGATGTTTTTTCTCCCGGGGAGTCTCCCACATCGCCGGCTGAAGCGGAGGAGGCCCTGGTAGACGGCCGGCTGAATGCTGCACTTGTTATTCCATCAGGATTCGGCCGGGATCTGGAGGCCGGGAAATCTCCCTCGCTTCAGCTTCTGATTGACGGCTCCAACGTTCTTGTTGCCTCTACCGCTCAGGGGTATATCGATGCCATGTTTTTTGATTTGTCCCTTCGGCTGGATACCGAGTGGAGAGTTCCCACAGCCGCCGGTGCTGCAACTTTTACTCCTCCTATCGATTTTCGCCCTCGAACATGGTTTAACCCTGAACTCAGGAGTACTGTTTTTCTGATACCCGGGCTCATCGCATTTATCATGGTGATTACTGCAGTGCTCTCCACAGCTCTGTCGGTGGTGAGGGAGAAAGAAAAAGGGACAATGGAAATGCTTGATGCATCACCTCTTTCTTCTACCACACTTATTATCGGGAAAACTGTTCCATTCATGGTTATCTCCATGCTGGAAACGGTGTTAATACTCATTGCGGGCCGTTTTCTATTCGGTGTGGGAATTATGGGAAGCATCTCTTTACTGCTTGGAATCACTTTTCTTTTTCTTCTCAGTTGTCTGGGAATCGGATTGCTGATATCAACAGTTGTGGATACCCAGCAGTCGGCATTTCTGCTGGCCACAATTGTAATCGTTCTGCCCACTCTGATTCTCTCAGGATTTATATACCCCATCAGGAATATGCCTCTTCCGGTTCAGGCTGTTACATTTCTCATCCCGGCACGGTATTTCATTACTGCCGAGAGAGCCCTGATGATACGTGGAGCGGGAGCCGGCTCTATCTGGCCTCAGTCTGTGGTTCTCCTGGGATTTTCCATTTTTACTCTGGGACTCAGCAGCCTGCGTCTGGGACGCCGCAGGAGGAAGCGATGATCGGCCATATGATAAAAAAAGAGTTCCGTCAGCTTAAACGTGATAAGAGGATGCTTCCCATAGTTTTCTTAGCTCCGGTGTTTCAACTCCTGTTGCTGGGTTTTGCCGCAAACCTGGATCCCCAGGATATCTCACTGCTTATCTGTGATCTGGACCGTACTCCGCAAAGTCTGGAACTTTCTCAGGAAATTGTTGCCTCTGAATATTTTATTCCGGTGGGAACGATATATACTCTTGCAGAAATTGCTCCGGAGATGGAGAGGCGGAAGGCTTCGGCCACCTTGATAGTCCCCAGAGGGTTCGGGGCCGATCTGGAAGCTGGAAGGTATCCGGATATTCCCTATCTGGCCGATGGATCGGACTCGACGACTGCGGCTATTGCTACAGGGTATGCCGGAAACATCGTACGGCGATACGGGTTGAAATACCTCAATACCGGCAGCTTCCCTCCGCTTCGAGTGGATGTGCGATCCCGGATTTTCTTCAATCCAGCTCTTGTAAGCCGGGATTTTATGATTCCGGGTTTACTGGCACTGGTGTTGATGGTTATAACACTCATACTGACATCCCTGGCTGTTGTTAAGGAGAAGGAGCTGGGTACCATGGAGCAGCTGATTGTTACCCCGTTGAGAACCACGGATATCATTTACGGGAAGCTCATACCATTCGCCATGATCGGAGTTCTGGATATTCTTTTAATTATGGCTGCTTCCCGACTGATTTTCGGACTGGAGATTGCAGGTTCCTTCCTTCTGCTCTTTGCCTTCTCACTTCTTTTCCTCTTCAACACTTTGGGATTGGGACTGCTGGTATCCACTTTTTCCGGTAATCAGCAGCAGGCCATGATGGCCTCGGTACTGTTTGTGATGCTTCCGATGATTATTCTTTCCGGTTTCGTTTTTCCTGTTGAGAACATGCCCCCACCGATCAGGGTTCTCACATACGCCCTGCCTATGAGGTATTATCTCACGATTGTCCGTGGAATTTATCTGAAAGGTGCGGGAATGGCAGAGCTTTGGGATGAAGGACT
>QNBK01000067.1 GCA_003644105.1 Spirochaetota bacterium
CCTTCGGAAGATTGGGAAACAAATACTCCGATGGCGATAAATGACGCGCCGAGCAAAATGAATCCGATGTAAGTTCCGAATATCATGGGCCAGTCAAGTTTCCCATGAAAACTCAGCAGCAGCGGGTATAGGAAGGTTACCCCTATAGTGATTAAAAATACGGTGAAAGCCGCCAGGAATTTTCCAAAGACAATTCCCCAGAGGTTTGAAGGCCCGGTGAGAATGAGCTGATCTGTTCCGAATCGTTTCTCATCGGTGAATATTCTCATTGTCAGCAAAGGAACAACCAGAATGTAGATAACAAGCAGGCTGGAGAGGAACATGGAGTATTGGGAATTCCCGGGAAAAACCAGCTGTATGGAGTACAGGATTCCTGAAATAAGAAGAAATACAGCAAGAAATATCCATCCGGTGGGCGTCAGAAAATATGTTTTCAGTTCTTTTTTGAATATGGCCAGCATCAGGCTTCCTCCTCACTGGTTGTCAGATTGAGAAAGATTTCTTCCAGGCTCAGGTCCATGGGACCTATCTGAAGAATGGGGTAGTCTGCAGAAGCCATGGCTCTGAAAACGTCTTCCCGGATATCTCTGGTTCCGGATGCGGATATCACCGCTTCAGTCAATCCATCCTCCGGGCCGCTTTCGGAGGTTATTGAATCAATAGACGAAATCTTCTCCAGGATAGATTTCACCTTTAAGGCGTCGCCCTTAATCAGAAGTTTCTGCCTGGCCGATCCAGAGGTTCCCGAAAGACGGCCGGAAAGATTTTCCGGAGTATCAGATGCAACGATTTCGCCGTTGTTGATAATAAGAATTCTGTGGCAAGTAGCGCTTATTTCCGGAAGTATATGGGAGGACAGTACTACTGTATGTTCTTTCCCCAGATCCTTTATCAGCTCCCGAATCTCAATAATCTGTTTGGGATCCAATCCGACTGTCGGTTCATCCAGGATGAGAAGGGGAGGACTCCCCACCAGGGCCTGGGCCAATCCCACTCTCTGTTTGTAGCCTTTTGATAAGTTTTTAATCAGCCGTCCCCGAACATCGCCGATTTTTACCAGATCCCGGATTGATTCCAAATCTGATTTTCGTTGGCTTTTAGGAACTTTTTTAAACTCACTTACAAAGTTCAGATATTCATCAACAGTCAAGTCCAGATAAAGAGGTGGCTGTTCCGGAAGATAGCCGATTTGTTTTCTGGCATCCTCAGGGGCTTCGAGTATATTGATACCGTCGATGAAGATGTTTCCCTCGGTAGGTGCCAGATAACCGGTAATCATGTTCATGGTGGTTGTTTTTCCGGCCCCGTTGGGGCCGAGAAATCCGATAATTTCACCCTTCTGGATGTGGAAGTTTATTTCTTTGACAGCTTCAATTCTTCCAAAGTTTCTTGAGAGTTGTTCCCCGCGGATCATTGTTTCCTGAATCCTCGCTTGGCCTGGATTTGGTTTGATACCGCTTGAGAGTATAAAGAGCTGGGTTATCAGTCGCAACGAAGATTACCAAATCGTCATGTTTCTCAGTTGAGTTCGGCAATTATCTGATAGGCGATGATTTTTTCATCGGGGTAGAGGTCTTCCGGCATTTTTTCAGGACCCGCTGCCTGGACAATCATGTACCGGGCACAGTTCAGGTTGTTATTTTTACAGTATTTTTCTTTAAGCTCTTCAGTTTCAACCGGTTTTTCAGCCAGCTTACCCTGAAAGAACGGGCATTTTTCGATAAATTCACATTCGTTCATAGCGGGGCCTATTGTTACTCAATACTGATTTACCGTCAATCTCAGCGGAACTTCTTCACCCCGATCTTCGGGCAGTCTTCATTGACAGGGCAGGTGGAGCAATGGGGTGAAACCGGAGTGCAGATAATCTGTCCATAACTTACCAGCAGTCTGTTAATGGGAATCCACCATTTTTCCGGGAGTATATCGCTGAGCAGCTTTTCTGTCAGATCCGGTTTATCGGAACTTATCCACCCCCGGCGGTTGGCAATCCTGTGAACGTGAATATCAACACAGAGTGCAGGAATCCCGAACCCGACACCCAGTACCAGATTGGCTGTTTTTAATCCAACCCCCGGGAGACTCATCAGAGTCTCTTTGTCGGGGGGAACCTGTCCCTGATGACTTTCAATCAGGATGTGTGCAATCTGAATCAGATTTGCCGCCTTGGTATTGTAGAAACCCGCCGGATATATAAGCCCGGCAACCTTCTTCTCCCCGAGATTCATTAAATCTTGAGGGGTTCCCGCCAGGGAAAGAAGATTTATAGAGGATTTCAGAGTTACCGCATCTTTGGTCCGTAATGAAATAATCGTTGAAACAAGAACACTCCAGGGTGTTCCGTTTATCGATTTAATTTCGTTTACAGAAGGTTCGGGATACGAGCGGACAAGTGCTTCAAGGGCAGCTAATTCCCTGTCCCAGTCCCGGGGCATTAATTACTCGCCGGCCTCAAGTTTCATGAAGATCAACTGCTCCACTTCATCTTTCTTCTTTCCCAGAGAAAAGGATACCTCATCAACGAGAAGGCGGAGGGCGTTATCGTAGAGTTTCCGTTCGAGGATGGGAAGCTCTTTTACCTTACTGCGGTGATAGAGTTTGGTTACCACCAAAGCAATATCGGTTACAGCACCTTTCCGGAGGAGGTCCAAGTTCATCTGATAGCGAAGTTTCCAGTCGGTGGGAACCGGCTCGTATTCACTGGAGATAATTTCCAGGGCTTCTTCGGAATCGGCACTGGGAACAATGGCTCGAATACCCTGTTCAGGAGCAGTGGCGACAGGAATTCTGATGGTCATATCTGATACATCAAAATACATAACGTAATACGGGACCATTTCGTCTTTAAACAGACGTTCCTCGATGTTTTCTACAAGGCCGACGCCCTGCAGAGGGTAAACAACTTGTTGTCCCTTCTTGAATTCGGTTGTATAGGTCTTTTTGGCCATGGCCGTCCTAATATATCGAAAACTATTATGGGCGTCAAACCACTGGGGTCATCTTCCGATAATAATAGCATATGAGCCGAAAAACTATCCCTATTTTGATGGCATCCATAGCCGTTCTCCTTATTGTGCTGGTTGTTATCGTTGTTTTCATGCTGAATTCCCCGGATTTCCGGGTTGCCAGACAATTCAGAAGTACGGCATTGAAAACCCTGTTGTCCCGGAGTCCCGATAGCCCTGAGGACAATCCGCTGAATCTGAATCTTATCGCCAAGGACCTGCACAAACCCTGTGAAACCGGCGGAAGTCTGGATAATCTGTACCATTTTCTTTCAAAAGACCCCGGGCGCCGTGATTTTGCCGGAGCAGGAGACCGCAGGAGGTCTGCCGGCTATTCAGGTGGTGCAACGGGCATCAGGGCTGAGCAGTACACTGCCGATATGATGGCTTCCGGAGTCCCGGAGAAACTCCCGGAATGGGTACCGGAATATGTCGGTAAGGTTCGTGCGCTTTTTGACAATGTCAGAAACGATCTTCTTGTTATCACCGGGATTCCTGAAAGCTTGACGGATTTACCCCGGGGGGATTCATCGGAGAGATCAATTACCCGGGACACTGAAGCCGCGGTGGAACATTTTGCGATGATGTGGCTGCCCAGGGGAGAAACAAAAGCAACCTACAGTCCGGACCGTCAGGAAATTCGTGATTTTCTAATAGGAAACAGACGCTTCGGCAAACGGATGGAAGGTATTGATGACGGATGGAAAGAACTTGCAGCCTCCATGTACAACCTCTTGAGGAACCCCCGGTGGCTGATTGCGGTTCACTACTACCCGGAGCTGGAATCCGAATTGGACGAATTAACGAGGATTGTTCTGGCGGCAGATATATTTCGCCGTCATGAAGATTTGATGAAACTGGTAGCAGATACTGATGGCCCCGGCATCATGTGGCTACCGGAATTTTCCTACTATAAAAATATTCCGGAGCTTACGGGGCAGATCAGATCGGCGGATGTTGAGGATGTTACAATATTCTTTGCCAAGGTGAATCTGGGGTATTCATTTCGCGACGGCCGGACACAATCCTGGCTGAATCGCCGGAAGGACTGGTTGACCGACTATTTTAATGTGTTTTTTTCGGAAAAAGAATTAAGTGATTTTTCCTCAGTCGATGATGCCGAATGGAGGTTGGCC
The DNA here is from genome assembly GCA_003644105.1 of Spirochaetota bacterium. GTDB lineage: Bacteria > Spirochaetota > Spirochaetia > DSM-2461 > DSM-2461 > UBA2779. The sequence goes on from QNBK01000067.1 coordinate 4,142, forward strand.
CTGCTTAAGGGCGGCGGACTGCATGAGATTAATAAAAAAATTGTGATTACACTGCCCTTCGGTACAAAAAAGGTGTACGGGGTTAGGGATCTGGCACTTGTTAAGGTGAATCTGCTTACCAACCCATAACAACACCGGGAATATCGTATCCCAGCCGGGGAGATAGATTTTTAAAAGGATGGATGTCCAGAGCATTGGGGTACCATCCCTCGATAAAACGCCGGTCGATAATATTAACGGCGGGGAAATGCTCGATGGGTATCACTTCACAAGATCTGAGCAGCAGTTCCTCTGCCTCTCTGAGTTTTGCAAATCTCTGAAGAAATGGGAGTTTAGCAGCATCGTGCAGCAGTTTGTCATATTCGGCGTTGGAGTAACTCGCGTCGTTGAAACTGCTTCCCGAATCCCACATCCCCAGGAATGTGTGAGGGTCTGCATAATCCCCGGTCCAGGTAAGGGTGGCGATATCGTACCCTCCGGTTTTTACTGAATCGTAATAATCCGGAAACTCGACAATCTGAATTTCAGTGTTCATTCCTAAAACCTCATCCCAGGCGGACTTCATGGCTTCAGCCACGGCATCCTGAGAGGGAACCCGGATAACAGGATTCGGTAGTCCCTTTCCCAGTGGATAGCCGGCTTTTTCAAAAAGAGCCATCGCCGCATCTTTTTGTTCCTCTTTCGGAGGAAATCCGGCATCGGCCATGGGGTAATTGGGGATGGGCGGGACAAGGGATGTTCCGGGAATAAGCCGTGTGCTTCGAATCTCATCCCAGGGAACAAGCAGCGCCATGGCCCTCCGGATATCCGGGTTCGACCAGACCGGTGTAGTGTTGGAGAAATAATAGTAGGTAGTGGAAAACAGGGGCTCGATGCTCATTGCCTCGGGTATGGCAAGCTGGGCTGTATCCATTCCGGAGATAATCCAGTCAATTTGAAAGCGGTTGAAACCTTCCATGGTTTTATCACTGTCATCGGTAAACAGAAGTCTCAAGCCCTCAACCTTTACCGAATCGGCATCCCAATAGAGCGAATTTTTATCCAGCAGGATTTCCCCGGAACTTCGGGCCCGTATGGTGTAGGGTCCGTTAACAGGAACCGAGCGAAGGGCCGACCAATCCGATACCTTCCTGAAATCCTTGTAAACCGGGGCAAAGCTGTAGTGGCAGAGAATGGACAGAAACTGAGGGGAGGGCTGTTTCAGATCGACAACGAGAGTCCTCTCATCAACGGCGTTAATTTTGACATCGTCGACAGACCCTGTTCCGGTTCGGTACTCTCTGGCACCGATTATATCATCCAGTAGTGATGCGTATCCTGCTTCAGTTTCCGGGGCAAGCAGCACCAGCCATGAATCCCTGAAGTCCTGAGCTGTCAGACGATCCCCGTTACTCCAGGTTATGCCTTCTCTCAAAGTGAAGGTAATCCGGGTATTTTCTTCTGATAATTCCCAGGATTCGGCAGCGCCGGGAACCGGCCGCAAGGTGGCTGGATTAAAAATAACCAAACCTTCGTAGATGGCCGTGAAAATTTGAGCCTCGGTGGTTGTGTAGGCATAATGAGGGTTCCAACTGATATTTGCCGGGCTGAACTGAACTGTAAATCTGTAACCGGAAGTGTCTGCCCCCAGTCCCGATACAAAAAGGGCAATCAGGCAGAACAGCAGGGGTATTTTTTTCATGTGAGATAAGTCTCCAGTAATTCTCTGTAATCATCGGCCCGCAGGGGTTTCACATAAACCGAGTCAAATGTCGCTTTTAAACGTGGAACGCAGCTGTCATCGCTGGTTATCGCCACAAGAGGCAGATTCGGCTTCATTTGTCTCAGTTTTTTTGCAATTTCATCACCGTTGAGCCCCGGCATATACTGATCCAGTATAACAAGATCGAAATCTTCCCTGCTGCACCTTTCAAGGGCCTTTCGGCCGTCTTCTTCCAATGTACAGTCAACACCGAAATTACGGCACTGTATTTCCATTATTTTTCTATTGGTAAATTCGTCTTCAGCGTAAAGGATTGATTTATTTTTCATAACCGTTCCCCTCAAACCAGAACTCTATTCTATCCCAGATGGCCTCAAGGCGCCTCTGTTCTTCAGTTGTATCACCCTTTTCTTTGATTTTTCGTTCCAGAGCCCCGGCTGCTGCGGCTAATTCCGGGGCCCTGAGTGTTTTTCCGGCACCTTTGAGTGAGTGAGCCGCCCTGAAGTATGAAGCATTTCCCGGTGTCTTTTCAGGTTTTCCAATTTCGGTTTTCAGGATGCTGATATACGTCCTGGCATTTATTAGAAATCCTTCCAGGATAGTACGGGCATCCTCAATATTAATTCCTGTTTCCCTTGCCATTGCCCTAAGATCCACCGGGGGATATGCCGGGGAGACGGGCAGATCGAGGGTTATATCAACCCCATGTTCTCTCATATGAACCTGCGGATTCCAGGCGGCAGCTTTCTCAGCAAGGTTTTTCCACAGCGGTATAGACCGGGCTGAGGCCGAATTAAAATTGAAGTAAACACGAATTTCCTCATTATTTCCTGAAATCCTGATATCAATACGGGAGACAGAAGCGGGAAGCAGTCCCACCGGCATCATCAGAAGTTCTGTGAAAATATTCTTTTCCCCTTCCCTTGCGTCACCCAGAGAGGGATCTACCAGTATTTCCACTTTCAGGTTCTGATGAGAAGGCCAGCTGTGAATTTCGTTACGTATATTTTCCGCAATCTCACTGAGAAGAATCATTCTTATCAAAGATACCCCCGGTACTGGAGCAAGTCCACTTCATATTCACCGTAAAATCTTCACAAAAACTCCATATAATTCGATATTCCGTCTACTTTACCTTTCCTCTTAAATCCTGTTCACTTCCTAACGTTTCAAATTTAGTAGTTTTGTCAAAAACAGGAGCTTTATATCAACCGTTTTCTTATCACTATTTTCGCCATTGTTCTCGGATCTCTGGGAGCACAGAATGATTCAGCGGTTTCACAGCCAGCCGCCATTAATGATGCTGATAACCCTTACTATATTTATGTGGATTTCAGTTCCGGTCAGACCGGTGGCGGTTTGATGGCTCCCTTCAACAATCCCTCAACCCGGGCTTCTGTTGTGAAGTTTCTGGAAGAGCGGATCGGAAAAACTGAAGTGGCGGAAGCCCTGGTTGAAGCAGCAGACCGGTATCAGGTGGATCCTGCTCTTGTAGTGGCCCTCTCCTGGCAGGAAAGCCGTTTTCAAGCCACAGCGGCGGGGGTTAACCGAAACAGCACAATCGACCGGGGCCTGATGCAACTGAACTCTTCCACCTTTACATCGCTGAGTGAGGATGATTTTTACAATCCCTATCTCAATGCCGATCATGGTACTTCTTATCTCCGGCAGATACTGGACTTCTCCGGGAACACCGTTACCGCCCTGGCGATGTACAATGCCGGTCCCGGCCGGGTGGGCAGCCTGGGCGCTCCCAGTATAACCCTGGAATATGTCGACCGTATTTTTGCCTATCGGGATTCTCTGGTTCGGGATTTCTATGATGAGTATGCCTCCAGTGGTGTTCTGATGTCCCGGGAAATTCAAGCGGTGAAAAACCCGGACTATCTTTAACTTACAGCCAGTCTGTCCGAACCGCCGTTGATCCGGTAAAATCGGGTATGATTGTAGTACTTAAAAACGGAATCTCTGATTCGGCAAAGAATAATGTTACCGGGTTTCTTTCCTCAAAAGGCTTTCAGGTACGTGAAATTGTCGGGGAAGAGGACACCGTTATCGGTGCTGTAGGCAGTGTTCTCATCGATTCTCGGGAAGTTGAAGTTCTCCCGGGTGTAGACCGGGTTATCCCCATAACCAAACCTTATAAGATGGCTTCCCGGGAGTTTCATCACCGGGATACAGTTGTCAGCATCGGACCGGTGAGGATAGGCGGATCCCGGATTGTCGCCATAGCCGGCCCATGTGCCGTTGAATCCAGACAGCAGATACTGGATTGTGCCTGGGCAGTAAAAGAAGCCGGGGCTGTGATGCTTCGAGGCGGTGCCTTCAAGCCCCGAACTTCACCCTATGCCTTCCAGGGTCTGGGTGTGGAAGGTTTGAAATACCTCAGGGAAGCCGGGGATGCCACCGGGCTGCCGGTGGTTTCCGAGGTGGTTTCCCCCAGCGCTGTTGAAGAAATGAGCCGATACGTTCATGCTTTTCAGATCGGCACCCGGAATATGCAGAACTTTGAACTTTTAAAAACTGTCGGTTCAACGGGAATGCCGGTGATACTGAAAAGAGGGATGGCCGCCACAATAGAAGAATGGCTTATGGCAGCAGAATATCTGCTTTCTTCAGGTACCGATGATGTGATTCTCTGTGAGCGGGGAATCCGTACTTTCGGTCGGGCCACCCGGAATACCCTGGATATATCGGCCATTCCCGTAGTGAGGGAACTCAGTCATCTGCCGATTATTGTCGATCCCTCCCATGCCACAGGACTCCGGGACAAGGTTCCCCCCATGGCTCTGGCCAGTATCGCCGCCGGAGCCCACGGTCTTATCGTCGAAGTACATACCAATCCGGATAAATCATTCAGCGACGGGCCTCAGTCTCTCTGGCCTCAGCAGTTTGAGAAGCTTCTCCGGGATGTGGAAGCTCTCTGTCCGACGGTGGACCGGGAAATGGCCCGTTTGCCGGAGCGTCATCAGGAAGAGGTTCTCCGCTCCCATCTGGGAAACAGCAAAAATGGTGAGAAACCCCGGGTTGCTTTTCAGGGAGAACGCGGAGCTTACAGCGAACGGGCGATACTCAATTACTTCCCCGAGGGTGAAGTTGAGCCGATGCCCCTGCCTGGATTCAGTGATATTTTTGCCACAGTATTATCCGGGGATGCCTCCTGGGGAATGGTTCCCATTGAAAACTCCCTGGCCGGAAGCGTTCTTGAAAACTATGATTTACTTACCCGTCATCCGGATGTGAAAATTGTCGGTGAGATAAAAGTGCGTATCAGGCACAATCTGATTGTTATTCCCGGTACTGTAGAGAGCGGAATTACAAAGGTGTACTCCCATCCTCAGGCCCTCTCACAATGCGCCGAATACATCGGTAAGAGAGGCTGGGAAGCGGTTCCTTATTTTGATACAGCCGGAGCGGCAGCCATGGTGGCCCGGGAAAAAGATTCAACTATAGCCGCCATCGCCAGTGCCGCTGCTGCGGAGTATCACAAAATGGAAATACTCGCCGAGGATATCGAAACCAACCCGAGAAACTATACCCGTTTTGCGGTTATAGCTTCTTCGGATACTGCAGAACCGGAAAATGCAGATAAAGCCTCCTTCACCTTCTCGATAAAAAGTCATCCTGGATCTCTTACAGATTGTCTTGAAGTACTCAAAGAGTACGGAGTTGACATGACCAAGCTGGAGTCCCGGCCAATCGCCGGACAACCCTGGAGTTACATGTTCTACGTGGATGTTATGCTCCCTGAAAATCCGGCGGTATTCATGAAAGCAGAAGCGGCGTTCAGAGATGCAGCTGAAGAGTATCGAAACCTCGGGGTTTACCGATCGAGCTGATTCCATTCATCTGTGGCGGTTTATTTCCGGTATACTCCCTTTTTACTCCAGAAGCCGATTTTTCAGAGTCTTAATATCCTCATCGCTGAGTTTCAGCCCCTGGTGTACATAGTTCTCAAAGCTTCCCCAGAGCGGACTCCAACAAGTGTAAAATATTCAGCATCGGCTTTTGTCAGATCGTGTAGATGTCCTGAATGGTAGAGCTTCCCTTCTTTAAGTTCCCGGCCGTCCCTGGTTTTATATCCGCCGAGGCTGCGGAAGTTTCCCGGGAATCATTGTGATGATAACCGCAACAGCAATAGCAGGAGCTGCTGGATTTTGAATAAATCGGGGCATGATTCCTGTTTAATTCATTGCAGGAGAAACTGATCAATCTGCGATTCCCATTTTTTTGAGCTGTTCCGGAATCTTCCGTCTGGTCTTCCATCTCCCGACAGTTCTAATATGTAATCCTGATTTCCCGCAATTATCCCGATTTCAGACTCAAGCAGCCGGCATTTTCCAGCAGTTAACAGTAGTATGAAGCGGAATTTCAAACTTTCTTTTTTGTTGACCTCTTTCAGGGCGGCTGTAGTTCTGTTCTCTTCGGCAGCGTTTATCTCCTGCAGTTTTATCAGAACCTCTGATGAAGTTCAATTAATCCTCCCCATGGATCTTGAACCCGAATTCTGGGACATCACCTGGCTTTCATTCGATGCTTCGGTACTTCGGAAACGGGTTTCCCGGGGGAGTATGGCCGTAATCTGTCTTCCCCGGGAAGTTCCTGTTGTTGTTTCAGCGGCCCCGGTGATGGCTGAATCTCTACTCCCCTACCGGATTAAACCGGCGGGATGTGTTGTTTCAGCGGATGAACCGGGAACGCCCAGGATTGATTTAAGCTGGGAACAGGGCTTTGAAGCCTCCTTTCTTCTGAACCTTGCAGCATCAGGGATACCCCCGGATGCAGTGAATATCAGGAGATTTGTTGAGACGGTGGAGAGCCGGAGTAATGGAAACCCCTGGAACCTGGATATAAAGAGGCTCAGTTCCGATTTACTGAACGGGGAACTCTGGGTGTACAGTTTCAGGCCGGTTCAAACGGTTGACGTTTCAATACCCCTGCCCGGAGGCCGGTGGTATTCCGAATATCCACCTGAAAAAGAAATGGAATCAGAGTCGGGGTTCTGGAGTGGAGAGATTACTATCGGGGTTCATAATTTTGTTCGAAAGGCTGACGGCATGGTTGTTTCAGTCTCTGTGGATGAAAGAGGCGAGGTTGTTGTTTTTTCAGGAAACTGAAGGCTGTGCGGGCAGCTGCCAGTTCACAGGTTCCCTCCCTTGACTTACAAGCCATTGATTCACTTTGGAAAAGGGCCGGGTGCCGAAGAATCCTCTGGAGGCTGATAAAGGTGATGGGTGTGGAGCACTGAGTACCAGATGCTTTTTTCTGTCTATAAAAGCTCCCTTCTTCTGAGCATAAGAGCCCCAGAGAATAAAGGCTGCACCTTCGTGTTCAGAGTCGATGATATGGGCGATTCTGTCGGTGAAAGTTTCCCATCCACGGTTTTTGTGGGAAGCTGCCCTGTTCTTTTCCACCGTAAGAACCGAGTTCAGCAGCAGAACTCCCTGCTCCGCCCATGGTAGAAGAAAGCCGTGATTGACAGGAGTAGTTCCGATATCTGAAATCATTTCCTTGTAGATGTTGATAAGAGAGGGGGGAATACGGACACCGGGAAGGACCGAAAAACAGAGTCCGTGGGCCTGATTCGGTCCGTGATAAGGATCCTGTCCGAAGATTACCACTTTTATACTCTCAAAAGGAGTGTGATTCAGAGCGGCAAAAATATTATCCCCTGCAGGGTATATTTCCTTTCCAGCCTTCTTTTCTGCGACAAGAAAAGCTCTTAATTCATCCATGTAGGGCTTTTCAAACTCCTCTTTGAGTCGGGAATACCAGCTGGGATGCAGTTTCACCCGGCGGTTCATTCGGGAAACTCCATAAGAAACATCGTGCCTCCTCCCTCTCCGGGTGTAATGCTGATTCTGCCGCCGTAACCTTCCACTATTC
>QNBK01000068.1 GCA_003644105.1 Spirochaetota bacterium
ATAAAGCGGACATTCTCTCCCGCCTGGCCGCCGATGAACCGGTTTTCCTGGAAATCTCCGCCGCATGGTGCACCACCTGCAAAGTGAATCAACGGGTTATCAACGATAAGTCGGTAAGAGCCCTCATGGAAGAAAAAGGTGTTACCCACATCAAGGGCGACCTCACCGCCTACGATGAAACCCTCACCCGCTGGCTGGCGGATTTCGGCCGGGCCGGAGTGCCTCTCTACGTTATCTACAATCCGGGAAAAGAACCGGTTCTCCTGCCTGAGCTGCTGAGTATCGAAGGATTCAAGAAGGAACTGGAGAAGATAAATCCGTAAAAGGAAATTTCTTTAAAATTAATCTCCCGAGCCGGTTGTATCCCGGTGGGGGAACACTTCTTTCATATTGATTTTGAATCCGTCAAATAACTTCGATTCAAGTACATCCTCCCCTGCGTAAACAACACCCCTGGAATAACGCCCATCCCCGGCAAGGATAAACAAAACACTCTTTTTTCTCAAAATATTTCCCCAGAGACAAAAAAATAGAACCCAAAATGTCCTGATATCTTCTGGAAGGAGCAGGACTCATTGCATAGGCAGTGCCGTCAATCAGTTCCCACCTTTCATCTTCAGGCCAGATAAGATAATCCTTATAGCTGTATTTCTGATTCATTTTCTCATATTTCAATACTGACCCGTGGATAACAACACCAGAGTACAGGCTTCCATCCAGGGAATCCCGGCTTTATCCAGAGCTTTCTGAACCATGGAGGATTCTGTTCCCGGGTTGAATATCACCCGACGGGGCCGAGCCTGGAGAATGTCATCAGCCAGAGGCTCAAGATGATGGGGAGCCAGATACAGAGTGAGAGTGTCCAGACCTTCCGGACCGGCTGCTTCTACTGCATCACATACCGTTTCAACCGATTTCAGCCCTTCAACAGCATCATAGGCCGGATTAACGGGAATAACGCTGTGCCCGGCATCCTTCAATCTCTGAACGGCCATATTACTGTACCGCCCGGCTTTGGGACTGGCTCCAAGGACAACAGTTGCACCAGACTTACCGGAATCATTCATTCTCATAACCTTCATCTCCAAGAACTGTAACAACGACAGTCCGCTGCTCCCTGGGGTCAATATTGCACATCATCTTCAATACGTCCCGGGGCACGCTGTCATCCCAGTTTTCCTGAATCATAAGAGCTGCAGTGGCACCTTGTACGTACAAAGAACAGATTCCATTACGTATTCCCGAAGCTGTAAGTGCCGATTTTACTGCTTTTGTAATATCATAGAGTGCTTCCCTTTCAAGGGTTCGCAGGGTGATAAATTGTCTCATCCGGGGTACCTCACGGTGTCATATCTTTTTTTCTATTGGTAATATAGTCATGAATCAGCTATTTCTTCAACATAAACCGAGGATACAGCTTCTCTCTTGCTTCCCACTCCACTCTCAAATAAGATGCACAAAATGGAGAGACTTCAGAGATGAACAGCAATCTGATTGACGATATTAACTCGGGCCGATTCGACAGCACTTTTTCAACCCTCTACAGCAGGGAATCTGCAGAATTTCACCGTGAAAGATGGGTCGGAATCATCAATACCCACAGGGAACGCACCGGGGATTCCTCTCCCCGTCTTTTCTCATCCCCGGGGCGCACTGAACTCTCGGGCAACCACACCGACCACAATCGAGGCCGGGTACTGGCCGCTGCTGTTCAACTGGATACCATAGCTGCGGTAAGCACACCGTCAGAAAAAACCATGGTTGCAGAGCTGGTATCAGAAGGTTATCCCCCGGTACGGGTGGATCTATCGAATCTGGATAAGGTGAAAGCTGAAGAAGGAAGCACCGATGCCCTGCTCCGGGGAATTGCTGCCTCAATTGTCCGCCGGGGGGGCAAAGTGGGAGGATTTTCCGCCAGCACCGTTAGCCGAGTGCTTAAGGGTTCAGGTTTGAGCTCTTCTGCAGCTCTGGAAGTTCTGGTGGGCTCTATTTTCAACGAACTTTTCAATGAAGGCCGATTTACCCCTGTGGAACTGGCCATTATGGGTCAGGAGGCCGAGAATGAGTATTTCGGAAAACCCTGTGGATTGATGGATCAGACTGCCTGCGCTGTGGGCGGGGTGGTTGCCATTGATTTTGCCGACCCGAAAGCTCCCCTGGTGGAACCTCTTAAGGCTGATTTTGCCTCAGCAGGTTACACCCTGGCAGTGGTGGATTCCGGTGGTGATCATGCCGATCTAACACCGGATTACGCGTCAATTCCAGAAGAGATGAAATCCGTAGCCCGAGAGTTGGGGGCCGAGGTGCTTGGAGATGCAGATGAAGAAACCTTTATTTCCAATATCCCGGCCATACGGAAAATATCCGGCGACCGGGCGGTTCTCAGGGCTCTTCATTTCTACGATGAAAACCGTCGAGTGAAAGAGATGGTTGATGCACTCAACATGAACGATATCCAAACTTACCTTGATGGTGTCTCCCGCTCAGGAGATTCTTCCTGGCGTTTTCTGCAGAATGTGTTCTCTCCCCGACATATTAATGAGCAGGCGGTTTCACTGGCTCTGGCCCTCACCGAGAGGTTCTTGAGCGGCGAGGGAGCTTCCAGGGTTCACGGCGGGGGATTTGCCGGTACGATTCAGGTGTTCATTCCAACGGACAGATTTAAGGCCTATGTGAGTTTTATGGAAGGATATTTCAGTAAAGGTTCGGTTGTACCCCTGTCGGTCCGGCCGCTTCCCGTGGGTGAGCTGATTACTGACTGAGCTCCTTTGGAGGTCAGCACAAAGCCCCTTGACCAGCACCCCGGTAGTTCGCCCATGATAGCAGTGAAATTACGCTATATTTCAGGAGAACGTTCATGTCGAACCTGTCCCCTCTGCAAAAGGCGCGATACGCCTATGAGCCGAAACTACCGGAAGTCCTCAGAGACGATATTGCCAATATTACAGCAGCTCTGGGTAACCCCACCAAGTCGGTGGCCGATCAGATTCAGCTGCTCGATCTATTCCCCCTCACCTATGGTGCTCCGGTAGTCCGGTTTACCAAAGGCACAAACCCCGAAACCGGTAAAACCCGGAAAATCGGCGTAATACTATCCGGCGGTCAGGCACCGGGAGGGCATAATGTCATCGCCGGTATATTCGATGCCCTGAAAAAGGCCAATCCGAAAAGCGTTCTTTACGGATTCAAGGGCGGTCCTTCGGGTATCATCGATGGTGATTTTATGGAAATTACCGATGAAATCATGGATGCATACAGAAACACCGGAGGCTTCGACATCATCGGCTCCGGTCGAACAAAACTCGAAACCGAAGAGCAGTTTGAAAAGAGCCTTCAGGTGTGTAAGAAGAATGACATCGATGGCGTGGTGGTTATCGGCGGAGACGACTCCAATACCAATGGTGCGGTACTTGCCGAGTGGTTCAAGAAAAAAAATTCAGGAATAACCGTTGTCGGCTGTCCGAAAACCATTGATGGTGATTTAAAAAACGAACTCATTGAAACCTCTTTTGGTTTTGATACTGCAACAAAGACATTCTCCGAGTTGATCGGTAATATCGAAAAAGATGCCAACAGCGCCAAAAAGTACTGGCATTTCATCAAGCTGATGGGCCGGAGTGCCAGCCATATCGCCCTGGAATGTGCCCTGCAGACACAACCCAATGTCTGCATCATCTCCGAAGAGGTGAAAGAGAAGAACATGTCTCTGGACGATGTTGTCGAAGGTATTACCGATGTGATTGTCGCCCGGGGGGCAAAGGGACTTAACTTCGGCGTGGCTCTTATTCCTGAGGGTTTAATCGAATTCATTCCCGAAGTGGGCCGATTAATATCAGAACTGAACGATCTTCTGGCAAAAGAAGCCGAATACTTTTCTACCTTGAAGACGGTGGAAGATCAGAGAGAGTGGATAAACCATGAGCTTTCCAGAGACTCTTCTTACGTATTTTCATCTCTACCCCGAAGTATCAAGATGCAGCTCCTGGACGACAGAGATCCCCATGGAAACGTACAGGTATCCCGGATTGAAACCGAAAAACTCCTGATTGAACTTGTCGGTGAGCAATTGGACCGCATGAAACTCAAAGGCGAGTATAACGGCAAGTTCAGTGCCCTGGCCCACTTTTTCGGTTACGAGGGCCGCTGCGCCTTCCCATCCAATTTTGACTCGGATTACTGCTACGGCCTGGGTTATTCGGCCTTCCTGCTGCTTTCTGCCGGACTCACCGGTTATATTGCCAATATTGCCAACCTCCATAAGCCCGCAAATCAGTGGATTCCCGGAGGTATTCCCTTAACAATGATGATGAATATGGAACAGCGTCATGGGGAACGGAAACCGGTTATCAGAAAAGCTCTTGTAGAGCTTGACGGCGCCCCGTTCAAGGCTTTTGCCGCCCAGAGAGAGAAGTGGGCTGTGAATACCGATTACACCTTCCCCGGTGCCATTCAGTATTACGGACCCACGGAAGTGTGCGACCAGCCATCAAAGACTTTGAAACTGGAAAAAGGCGCCTGAGTTATTCTGCAAAATTGTATTCTAAAAGGCTGATAGAAACCGGCAGGTTAAACATGTCGGTTTCTATCTATTCAGTCAAATTTCTCCTGTTCCTCAATCTCATCACGGCCATTTTTATCATAGTCGTAAATTTCTATCTTCTCCGATATGTACCAGTCAAACATATCTCTGCGTAATTTCGACCGCCAGGTTTTCCCTTCCGCTTTACGCTTGAGGTTGTAAAAGACAACTCCCTCTGCCATCACCTTGTCAGTCAACCCCAGTTTTGATGCCCGTTTTGTGTAAAACCTTGAGAACAGCCAGTCTTTAAACCAACTGCTCCAGTTATCAAAGGTTCGCTCATGATCGTCAAAAGAATTGTACCTGAGCCGGTCGATGGCTGTATCAAAGGGGTACCACTGATGCAGGTCCAATTTATAGGGATTACCCTGAAGTTTTGGACCGATCAGCTCTCCGGCCTGCTCACCATCGGGTTTAATCAACCCCATACCTGCAGACATCAGAACCCCTTCAATCAGAAAGGTTTTTCCTTTGATTATCTGCAGGGGATCAATAACGTTTTTCCTGTTCTGAACTTTAACCAGCCGCCCGCCTTCGGTGAGAATCTTGACATTCGATCCATCCAGTTTCTCAACTGCAAAGGTTTCAGGATCGTCAAAAACCCATTCATACCCTGGGTTTACCCGGTTAACTACAAGATAGGCTTCCGGCGAGCGCAGGCCCAGCCTGGAACCGTGTTTCTTCCAGTCCTCCCGGTTTACCTTGAAGGTTTGACGGATGAATGGGGCGTAGATTTTAGGGAAATCTGAAAGGTAATCGTTTTGGTCAGACATGGTTCACCTCTTTGCGGGAAAAAATCATTATATCCATGGAACTTGGAATCTGTCGAACTTTACCATTCCGAACCGATAATCACCCTAATCCCAGCTCCTGCAGATTGGCCAGGAATCGCCTGTCAAAGGAAAGAACCGTTAACTCCGGATAAAGCTTTTTATACTCCAGAACCGTGGCAAGGTGTATGGCATCAAGGCTTCGTACCGGCTCTATCGGAAAACCCTCGGAAGCCCTGTCGACAACAGACAGATCCATACTCATTCTGAACCATCCTTTCTGGTTTTCCATGAAAGTATCCAACAGGAGCTTGTACTGATCCGTTGTAATAAGCTTGTCTCCTTCAGCCCTCAGTAGAGCCCTGCAGGTTTCCACCCTCAGCAATTCGGAACTTACAATCAGATCGGCCTGATTCATTTTCCCGATAGCTTCTTCTGCCGCTGTTTCATTAAACAACCAGGCAAGGAGAGCTGAAGTTTCAAGATATAGAACCTTCATTTTCCGTCTCCCCTTTCAAAATCAAGCAGCTCTTCGGCCGTTCCAACAGGCACTTGAATTGACATCATTTTCAGCGGTTTCGGCAGCTCTGCAGGGAGAAAAAGCTTATTTGAGTCGATCCACTCCTGTTTCAGAGCATCCCTCTTTATCTGCCCGTATTCCCTGCCTGGAGTCCTGATTTCAGCTACGACATTCCCATGATCTGTAATCATGATTACAGAACCTTTTTTTACCTCACGCAGATAAAAACTCAACTCATTTTTAAGCTTTTTGATACCGACACTCTTATACTGTTCCACATTCCAAGTATAGCTACCGGTAGCTACTTTATCAAGATATTTCCTCGCGTATCAATGGAACTCCCCAGGCCACAGCCAGAAGCAGCCAGGCCGCATGGGGTATCCACTGCTCCGCCCAGCGCCAGGAATGTATGCCGTCCTGAGCCGGTCCCTCGGGCATAAAGTCAATATCATTCTCATCATCAAACCCCGAAGTAATCCCGTTGGACACTCCTCCGGGCAGATTGAACTGATCCCATTCATAATCAGGATTGTTCCGGCCTGAACCCTTGAGCATGCAGGCATCAAAGGGATTCAGCCCGAAAATCCACGAAATCTGAGCATCGGCAAACTCGCCGTTCTCCTTCCCGCCTCCATAACGCCTGAAGGCCGCAGCCCAGGATGCCAGCCGGGAATTCTCACCCTGCCACCAGTAATCTGAAGGGTTATCATGGGGATAGAAAAACTGACCTCTCTCGTCCCGACCAGGCACTCGCACCAGCCTTCGGGGGTGTAAAAAGGGGTTGGAGACTTCCAGAGCCCTCTTTCGTTCCGCCTTGAGGGCAGCGCTGATGGTATCCCGAGCCTCATCCGCCAGGGCTTTCCCGAGAGCTCCTGTTTCAACAGCCCTCATCAGAGCAATCAGGGGCAGGGCCTCATCCGAGGCATGAAACCAGCTGCGCTTCCCTTCATCATCCGCACGGAAACAGTCCGCATCCGGAAGCCAGCGTCTGATAAGATTTCCCGCCCGCAACTCTGCGGCCTGCCGGATAGAAACGATAACTTGTTCAGAAACCGTGTCAGCTCCTGCATCCAGCAGTTCCACCTCTGCCAGCAGGGCGCAGTAATCATCGATAATGTTTTCCCTGCCGTCATCCAGATATTCCAGGTTGTGCTCTTCCAGATGATACCAGCCTTTCAAAGCCGCTTCAAAATAATCCGATGGAGAAAACTCACAGGCTTCTGTCACTGATTCATCAAGAACACGGGAAGAGCGGGCCAGAGCTGCCACAGCCATACCCCCGCCATGCCGGTAACCGGCCTGGTAATCATCCGAGACTACACCGGCCTGAGTACTGAAACTGCATATCTGCCGTTTCTCCAGATCCTTGGTCCAGACATCAAAAACCGTGGTATAGAAATACCCTTCAGGATCCTGCATACGTTTAAGAAAATCCGCCCCCCAGGCCGCCTCTTCAAGAAATCGCAGAGACAAACGCGGCCCCATATCAAAAGGGCTCTCTTTAAGATGTTCCCGGGAATCCAGAAGACTCCAAACCACCAGAGGAGTCTGCTGAGGGTTCATGTAATTGGCATAGCTTAAGTGACTCAGATACTTGCTGGTATCCCCCGAAGCATCGTACCAGCCGCCGTGCACATCGACGGTACCTTTACGTTCACCGTAAAACGGGATGCTTCTATCCTGAGAATCAGTGATACCTACCGAGCGGCCGGCGGTGAAGCCCGAAAGAATATCTGTAATCACCGAAGATGCAACAACATCATTACCTGCAAAAAAGGGGGCCGAAACGCCCCGTTCATCACTGGAGACAGCTTCAAGGGTATAGGGGCCGCCTTCTGGAGTTTGAAAATTCACCACTCGAAATTTGCGGTTTTTCCACCCATGTACAGCCTCTTCTTTTTCCGCAATGAAACGACTCAGAATCCGTCCCTCAGCATTTCTGAGGGTAACTGTTTCCGGCAGTTTTTCTGACGTAATCGACTGAAGAACCGCCCTGCAGGAAGCCTTACCGGATTCGGAATTTATCCCGTATCCTATCTGATTAACCAGTATTTTCACCCGTAACTCACCACTGCTTTCATAACATCGGTAACAACATCCATATCCATTTCCAGAGCCCAGGCATTCACCTGTTCCTTAAGAAAGTCCCAGTCGTCACTCTCCAGCAAGCTGTTCTCCGGCGCCCAGGTGCCGCTTAACAGTTCCAGTATCTCATCGGATTTATAAACCGTATCAGCATCCATCGGATCATTGAGGTAGAAATCCGCCATTTCTTCGGCCATTCCCAGAGGAACAGGGGAAAGACGTATCATCGTTTCCCTAAGTTCCACTGCAGTCGCCCCGGAATTGTCCCAACCGTTTTTTTTCCTCAATCGTTTGTAAGCGCGGGAGAGGTCACCATTCATAAAAGACATGATATAGTGTAGCAGGATTGGAGGGAAGCAAGTTGAGCGATCAATATAAAAGGCCCAGCTGGGACGAATACTTCATGGAAGTGGCAAACACAATAGCCAAACGGGCTACATGCGACCGAGGACGCAGCGGGTGCGTTATCGTGAAAGATCGGCAGATACTGGCATCAGGCTATGTGGGAGCCCCGCCGGGACTGCCCCACTGCGACGAAGTCGGACACTTATTCAACACCGTGATACACACGAACGGTGAAAGCAAAGAGCACTGTGTCCGCACAGTTCACGCCGAACAGAACGCCATCTGCCAGGCTGCCAAGCGGGGAGTAGCTCTTGACGGATCCACCCTGTACTGCCGGATGACCCCATGCCGAACCTGCGCCATGCTGATTATCAGCTGCGGTATTACCCGGGTACTCTGCGAGCGCAAATACCACGCCGGAAGTGAGTCTGAGGAGCTTTTTACCCAGGCGGGAGTGCCCCTGGAATTTGTTCATGATGAAATCCAGAAATACGAAAGCAAATAATCTTGAAGCTGTCCGCAAATGGGCTCTGAAACAGTTCTCTCTCGGGGACAGCTCCATTCATGGACCGGACCATTGGGAAAGGGTTTATGAAAATGGCGTTATGCTGGCCGGTAAAACTCCCGGTGCCGATGTTCGTGTGGTAAAGCTGTTTTCCCTGCTCCACGATTGCCGAAGGGAAAATAACAACTACGATCCCGACCACGGAAGAAGAGCTGCAGAGGAACTTGAGCAGATTAATGGAAGTTTACTGCATCTCAGCGATATTCAGCTGGAACTTCTGGTACAGGCATGCTCCGGCCATGCTGATGGTATTACCAGCAGTAACCCGACCATCGGCTGCTGCTGGGATGCAGACCGGCTTGAGCTTCCCCGGGCCGGAATTAAACCCAGAGCACAATTTCTTTCAACTGCAGCTGCCAGGAATCTTATATGAACCTCATACTGTTTGAAGAAGAAGAATTCAATACCGACCTGCTTTTCAACGATCCCCGGGCTGTCCACATCAGAGATATTCTTCATCTGAAAGAGGGTGATGATTTTGCCGCCGGAATTATCGGGGGCCTCAGGGGCAGAGCGAAGCTGATATTCCGTGGAAGCTCAGGTTGGAAAGTGGCCTTCACAGCTCTGGAAGAATCCCCGCCACTTTTACCCCTCATCCTTATCCTGGGCTGCCCCCGGCCGCCGGTGGCCAAACGCATTCTTAAAGATATGAGTACCATGGGGCTGAGGGAAATCCGGGTGTGTTCCACAGATCTGAACGAGAAATCCTACCTGGGAAGTAAACTCTGGCGGGAGGGTTTGTGGCGGGAGGCCCTGATTGACGGGGCGGTTCAGGGGGGGAGTACCCTGATTCCGACTGTTCATACCGGTTCCAGTCTGGAACATGTTCTGGAAAACCTCCCTCCGGGTGCGGGAAAGATTGCATTTGATAACGATGAGGAAATCAGAAGTTACAGCCGCTGGAACAGCAGTGCCGATTACAGCTCGGCGGTTCTGGCCATCGGCCCGGAACGCGGCTGGAGCCACAGGGAGCGGGACATTCTTGATTCCCGTGAGTTCTTCCGGCTGCATCTGGGAAAGAGAATACTCAGGACGGAAACAGCCTGCAGTGCCGGAGCAGCATTGCTGCTGGAGTCTTTAGGTTTTTTTTAGAGCAGGAATGAACCGGGGGGCTTCAGAGATGAACAAACTGTGATACATTATTTTTTATGAATCATAATGTTGCTATTTTCTGGGATGTAGAGAACGTTAAACCATCCACTTCGAAAAATCTTTTTATACAGGGTCTCTGGGATTACTCCGAAGGTCTGGGACGTGTTGTTACAGCTTATGCCTATGCGGACTGGAGTCTGAACCAATACAAACAGCTTGGCCCTGCTCTGGCGTCGCTTCACTTCAAGATGGTCCACGTGCCCTACCGAGGCAGACGCCGGGACAAAAACAGTGCGGATATGCATCTGACTAACGACTGCCTGGATCTGCTCCGGTTTCAAGACCATATCGATACCTATGTACTGCTTACCGGAGACAGCGATTTCGGCCCTCTGGTGATGAACCTGAGAAAGGCCGGAAAAGTAACACATATTGTCTGTGATATCAGAAATGCCAGTAACGACCTTCTTCGCCTGGCGGATAATTTTACCGATTACCGGGATTTATTTCCTTCTGATGATGATGATGCTCCAGAAGATTCCTCAGATGACGGGGGAACTAAAAGCAGTACCGCTTCCTACTCCAAAGATTACTGGTTTGAACGCCTGGCTGAGACGGCTTCAATACTCCGTAAGGAGAAGAAGGGAACCGATCCCGGGAATATGAAGATTACCATGAAAAAACTCAACCAGGGATTCAACGAGAAGGAACTGGGCTTCAAGAGATGGGGCGATTTCATCGCAAGCGCTTCCCGGGCGGGGTTTATCAGCATGGATTCCGATGATAAACAATCTGCAATCATTCCAGGGCAACAGTTCAGTCAGGAAGCGGGCTCACTGCAGATTGCACTGAAAACGCTCGTGGAAACCCTGAGTGAGATGGACGGCAGTTCTTCAACAGCAGGATACCACCGCTACGGTGTTATCAATACAAAACTCCGGGACAAGGGTGTGAATACCAAAGCACTGGGATTCAACCAGTTCAAGAAGTTTATTTCATCCGCTGAAGCCCGGGGTCTGGTTGAAACCAAGGTGGAGAAGATGACGAGTTTTGTAAAACGGCAGTAAAAGATTACCCTGCGGCATATACCAGGGCCGGAGAAAGGATGGGGATGCCATCCTTACGGTCTTTCAACGAACGGCACCATGGACCGACAGGGTCGGCAGGACTGAGCTCTTCAGGCCCCCAGGGTTCTTCTGAAATCAGATCGTCCACAAGCAGCGCCGCCCGGCGGCCCCGGTGATGGATTTCCAGATAGTAGGGCAAAACTGTTCCCGGCGGCCTCAGACCCATAGGGCCCACAATGGGAATTATCCCCCCGCCGATACTGTAGCCCTGCCCTGAAATGTTAATTCTGGAAGGATCCATAACTCCCCGGCGGTGAACAGAGCCCGCCGGTATGGCCCAGGATTTGCCGTCGGCGGAAAAAACAAGATATGGACGCCGCAGGTGTTTCTCCGGCAGGCTCCAGCTGAGGGATAAACCTGCTCCCGGATTATTTTTCAGCTCCAGTTCACTGCCG
Organism: Spirochaetota bacterium; assembly: GCA_003644105.1. GTDB lineage: Bacteria > Spirochaetota > Spirochaetia > DSM-2461 > DSM-2461 > UBA2779. The sequence continues at coordinate 11,479 of QNBK01000068.1, forward strand.
AACTCCCGCTGCAGCATGTTCCTTGTCATTTCCAGTCCCATACCTCTTCCGCCGTCGTAGTCGGCATCATTGAGGGTTGAAAATCCC
>QNBK01000069.1 GCA_003644105.1 Spirochaetota bacterium
AATAGAGATTCAAGTCTAATTTCTTCCGGTTCTTCAGGCAAGTCTGCTTACTTTGAAAAAAACAGCTCTCATGATACGCTCCGTCATGGCAGAAGAGCAGTTCAGATATCATTCAGACCCGAACAACCGCAGTGATGCAGAATGGCAGAATCCGGAGATAACCGGCCGGAACAAACTCCCGGGCCGTTCTCAGCAGCTGCCGTATTCCAGTGCCGCCGATACGGCGAGTCCCTGGACACTGAGTCTGGATGGAGAGTGGCAGTTCAAGTGGTATCCTAACCCTGCACAGGAGAAGGAAGATAAAACGAAGGACTGGGATACCATTCCTGTGCCGTCAAACTGGGAGATACACGGTTATGGGGTACCTCAGTACACCAATGTTGTTTACCCCTACAGCCATGATACGTCCAACCCGCCGGCGATAGATCCTGATAATAATCCCACCGGCTGTTACCAGACCGCATTTCAGATTCCAAAAGAATGGAAGGACAGGCGGGAGGGTGTGATACTCCGCTTTGACGGTATTCGATCCGCTGCAGAAGTTCAGGTGAACGGTGAGTATGTGGGCTATACCCAGGACAGCTATTCCCCGGCTGAGTTTGAAATCGGTCCATACTTGAAAAAACGGGCAAAGAATATTCTTACCGTAAATGTGTACAAATGGTGTGCCGGAACCTACCTGGAAGATCAGGATATGTGGCGTATGGGGGGCATTATCCGTTCGGTGAAGCTGATTGCTCCTCCCCCCGGCGGTATCTTCGATGTTTTTGCCCGCTGCAGTTTCAGTAAAACCTTCAGAGATGCGCAAATGGAGGTATCTGTAACCCTTGATAAGCTTGAAGGAGAGGAGCATAAAAATCGGACTGTACGCTGGTATCTGTATGAGCCGGGAAGCAAGGATATTCTGGCTTCCAGTAACCCTGTTTCAGTAGCATTGTCTGGAGATAGACAGTCTGTTGTTGAGACATCTGTTCCTGTAATCGACCCCGAGAAATGGAGCAGTGAGAATCCTCATCTCTACAGCCTTGTTGTTGAGCTCAGCGATGAAGAGGGGGCTCTTCTTGATGTACGCAGTATGGCCTGGGGATTCCGGCAGGTGGAAATCCTTCACGGTTCGAGAGGCGCCGTTTTAACGGTGAACGGGCGGCCGGTGAAACTCTTCGGGGTGAACCGCCACGATATCCATCCCCGTTATGGACAGGCCGTCCCCCGGGAAGTGATTGAATCCGATCTGATTCTGATGAAACGGCACAATATCAATGCGGTCCGCTGCAGCCATTATCCCAATCCTTCCGCTCTCTATGAGATTGCCGACCGGATTGGCCTTTATGTTGTTGACGAAGCAAATGTCGAGAGTCACGGTTTAAGAAAAAATCTGCCGGCATCACTTCCTGAGTGGATGGATAACTGTGTTGAGAGAATGGAAAGGATGGTGCTGAATCATCGGAATCATCCCTGCATCATTATCTGGTCTTTAGGGAATGAGGCCGGTTCCGGTTCCACTTTTAAAAAAATGAAATCCGCTGCTCTGGCCCTGGATACGACACGGCCCATTCATTATGAAGGGGACCACCGGCTGGATACCTCGGATTTTTTCAGCCTGATGTATGCCAATGTGGGCGTTGTCGAAAAAATCGGCCGGCGTAAAAAAGTCCGGGTTGCCCGAGGAGAGCCCGGGCATCCTTTCGGGTGGCCGGTTTCACCCCGGAAGTACAGGAATAAACCTCTGATTCTCTGTGAGTTCGCCCATGCAATGGGAAACAGTCTGGGTAATTTTTCTGATTATATGGAGATTATCAACCGTTATCCCCATATCGCCGGGGGCTTTATCTGGGATTTTGCCGATCAGGCTCTGTATAAAAAAGATAAGGAGGGAAATGAGTATCTGGCCTACGGCGGTGAGTTCGGCGAGGAACCTCACGACGGGATTTTCTGCGCCGATGGTCTGGTTACCGCCGATCGTAAACCTCAACCGGAGATAGCTGAGGTGAAGGCTCTGTATTCACCGGTATCATTCCGGGCTGAGGATATCAAGACCGGCAGGGTTACCCTTGTTAATCATCATGCCCACATTGAATTGGGGCGGTATGATATCAGCTGGATTCTGGAGCGGGAAGGTACAGCTGTAGCCGAAGGTGTAATACGGAAGCAGGATATTCCCCCGGGAGAAGAAAGAACGGTAAACCTGTTCCGCAATCTGGCGGCCTTCCCCGGAGAAGGTGAAGGCTTTATTACTTTCAAAGTTTGCCTGAAAGAGGAAAATGAATGGGCCCCTGCAGGGTTTGAAATTGTCAGAATGCAGCTGCCTGTTCCTTCTATACCCGGAGAAAAAGTGGCCGATGCTATTTTGGACTATCTGGAAGTAACTCCGGAGTTTGAATCATTTGCAGAAGGCAAAACGAATAACCCTGAGCCTTCAGATTCCCAGTGGCAGTATAAAGAAGATTCCGGGAAGCTCTATATTGCCGGCGGCGGCATGGGTGTAAGGGTGAGCCTGACAGAAGGCAGTTTAGAGTTTTTGGATTTCGGGAAAGGGAATATGCTGGCTGAACCCCTACAACCGGATTTCTTCCGGGCTCCGACAGATAATGAGCAGCTTGGAATAGCGTCATTCCTGGATGAATTTCTCCCGGCGGGATTGATTGGAAACCGGTTACGTAAAGGATTCGCTCGGTTAGCCGACCGGATTTATGGGAAGGATTGGGAGGATGCCGGCAGGAAGCGTATCCTGAAACGGTGGAGGGTGATACAGCCCCCCGAGGGGCTGCAGCTTAAACTCTCAGTAAAAGTTGCAGGATTTTCAGGAAAGCTGCATCAGGAGTTTTTCTTTAAGAATAATGGACAGATAAATGTGAAAATGCAGGGTTGCCCATGGAGGGAAATGGTCCGTTTCGGCAGCCGCATGGTAATTCCCGCCCGGTACCGTCAGGTAAGCTGGTACGGCCGGGGGCCCCAGGAATGTTATAGAGACCGTCAGTCCGGAGCTGTTGTAGGTCTGTACCATAAGGATGCCGATGAGCTGTCCTTTGACTATTTAAAACCTCAGGAAAGCGGGAATAGAACCGGTGTCCGGCGGGTTTCCTTCTCCGATGGTGGATCGGCTCTGACATTTTCAGCTGTTGAGGGCGGAGAAATCAATTTTTCCGCCCGTTTTGCCTCGAGGGAAGATGTAGAGGCAGCCGGACATCCTCATGAAATCAAAGAGAGTGACAACCTTCACGTCCATATTGATGGGGGACAAAGGGGTGTCGGCGGAAGTATTCCCGGCATGCTGAATCTGATGGAAAAATACAAAATGAAACCTTTCCACAGATACCGTATGGAGTATGTTATCAGACGAGAAACTCCCGGCGACAGAGAACAAGGTGTGAGGAATAATCCCGTCAGTCAGTGAAAAAAGAAGATTTATCTGCCGTAAATTTCATCAAGGATTATATTGATGGATTTTCCTGTTTCACCGTCGACTGCGGGATTTCTGTCCTGTTCAAGGGCCTGTAGAAAATCGTCAATCAAAGGCTGATGGGTGTTCTCCGGGTTGGGATATTTTTCAACCCGGGAATCCTCACCGGTGAAAATCTCCAGAGTTCCTGTATTGAGATCCGGTACATGGATGGAGCCTTTGCTGCCGAAAATCCTGAGAGTGTCCCGGGGTTCCCTAATTGCATGGGCGGAAATCAGAACAGCTGCGACACCACTTTCAAAAGTAAAATGGGCCGTTGTGATATCCTCAACTTCCCGCAGAAAAGCGGCATTGTTGTGATAAGCCTCAGTACTTGCAATCGGGCCGAAAATGTTAGTGAACACCTCGATTCGGTGACAGCCCATATCCATCATAGGTCCGCCACCTGAGAGTTCTTTCCGTAAAAACCAGTATCTGGGAGCCCCTGGAGGAAGGTTGAAGTTCTCGAAGTTTTCAGCCTGTACCGTGACAACTTCCCCAATTTCACCTGAGGAGATTATCTCTTTAATCCTGTTTACTGCCGGATAGAAATGGCGGTAATAGGCAATGCCGAGTTTGACGCTGTTTGCTTTGCAGGCATCGATCATTTTAGTGCAATCAGCGCTGTTCAGAGCCATAGGTTTTTCACACAGTACGTTCTTTCCGGCCTCAGCAGCAGCGATGGTCTGCTCAGCGTGGAGGTATACCGGGGTTGCAACGTAGACGCTGTTGATATCTGCATCTTTAACGGAGTTCTCCCATTGTGCGTTCCATTTTTGAATGCCGAACTCCCGGGCAAAACTTTCTGCTTTGTCCGAATCTGCCCGGCTGACCGAAATCAGGAAGGAATCCTGGCCATTCTGAATGGCAGGTACGACTCTTCTTCTGGCGATATCGCCGCATCCGATTAAAGTCCAGTTTACTTTCATAAAGTCAGTATAACTGAAAAATCTGTTTTCAGGGTTTGAGTTTAAACTTCAGACTGACCGGATTGTGATCCGAAAAGCTGAACTCTGCATCTGATGTCCGAATCTCATCAATCTGTACATTCGGAGAGACCAGGAATCCATCAATGATGGTGCGGAAATTTTCTCCCGGGGTGTAAGCCTGGTCTAAAGTTCTGCAACTGGGGACTTCTGGATCCCATCCCCACTGCCATTTTTCAGGGGTCCAGTTCTCAGGAATATTCTGAATCCAGTAGAGGTTTTTCTCAGTGGTGATGTAGGGGGCAAAATCTTCAAAACTCACTCCCGGGAATAAAGAGTTCCAATCCCCTCCCAGGATAACATAATCCCCCCGGGAGTAGAGCTCCTTCATCCACTGTTTGAGGTACTCCAGCTGTTGTCTTCGCATTCCGCCATCATCGTAAGCCGACAGGTGAACATTGGCCAGGTAGAAAGAGCGGCCGGAGTTACCTGTATCGTATCTGGAGACGCTGATACATCGGCGGAGCATAAAGAGCCGGGTAGGCCAGGAGTAGCTGCCCGGGAGCTGGTGCCGCAGGGACTCCGCTACTTTATATGTACTGAGACTCAGAAGTCCGCTTTTCACCCGGCCGATGGGCTGATGGACGGGGTAGGGAATGAAAAACACCTTGAAGTTCATGGCGAACCGGGAGTCGTATGCAGGTTTTAAAGAGCTGAGAATCTTCGCCTGATCCACCCTGTAACTTCGCTTTGAATAGCGGTCTACTTCCTGAAAAAGGTAGAAATCAGCATCTACAGATTTTATCTGCCCGCTGATTCCCAGTAGGTTTTCTTCTACCCGGCTTCTGCTTTCAGGCAGCCCTTGAGTGCCTCCGTCCATAACAAAGTCACTACCGGCATCAAGACCCCCGTAGCCGATATTCCAATCCAGAATCCGCAGGGATTCACCTATAGGGACACTTGCGGGTAAATCCGGACTGCCGGAGGAAAGAATCTCTGTTTCTTCAATTAAGGGGGGACTGAACTGGAATATCTGAGCCGCTGTCAGAAATAAAAGGAAACCGGCTATGGGTATCAGTATCACTGGAAGAATAATTCTCAGAAGCCGTTTGATGTGTTTTTTCATATCTCAGGGAATTCCTTGATTCCGTAGTCCAGCAGTTCCTTCAGGTTCTGTTTACTTTCGTACCCTATTTCAATGATTACCGTTCCCTGTTCTCCCTGTAGTGATATTACCGGATTTGCAGATTCAAGAATCTGTTCCAGAAGATTTCGGCGGACTTTTATAGTATCAGTTTCAATAACGGCCCCCTTGCCATTATCTACCCTCACGGGTTCCGGGAAATCCAGCTGAATGATACAGCAGTCGGTATCAATTATCAGTTTTTCGGCCAGAAGCCAGTGCGAGTCGATGTATGCATATGATATTCTGTATTCCCCGCCGCTGCTGAGCATTGCTTCAATGGTGGTTGTCTTTGATTTTCCGATTCTGGTAACATAATCTCCATCGCCATTGATGTTTACATCTGTCTGGAAGAAACTCAAGCAGCCGGTAAACATCAATACTGTTGTGATGGCCATTGCGGCCGGAATTAATCTTTGCATTTCCCCTTTATCATAACGCTCAAAGGCAGATATCACCATTACCGGATGACCTTTGCATGTATGTGCTCGCAGCAGATAATCGAAAGCCTATTTTTTCTTGATCCATTATGAATGAGACCGTATACTTTTAAACAGAGGTAAATCTGATGAAGTACTTAGTACTGCTGCTCGGAACCGCCTTCCTGCTTATCAGCTGTGCAACGGCTCCCGAAGAACAGGTTCCCCGGGATCTGACCGCTGAGACCCCCATTTCTGATTCCCTTTCCGATACAAGCGACAGACTGGTACAACAGCTTTTTGACAACCCGGTGGAATACAAACTGGCGGTTCTTCCCTTTGATAACGATGGCAGTCCCGAGGCTCAGGATTTCAGCCTTGTACTTCAGGATGAGATTATATCGTCTGTTTTTCGAACCGATATCAGGAATGTTGTTCTCTTTGAGCGAACCAGCCTGAACCGTATCATTGAGGAGCAGCAGTTGAGTCTCTCAGGTGTAATTGAAAACCCGGTGGAAGTGGGAAAAATCATGAGTGCCGATCAGGTTGTTGTCGGTCACATACAATCCTATGGAGAACAGATTAGAATCACGGCCAGGATTATCGATGTGGAATCCGGTAACTGAATCCATTGGCTCTGAACGGGTTGAGAAGACCGTTGCAACTGCAGATGACTGGGTTTCCGAGGGTGAGTACACTGTTAATCGCTTGGAGTTTATTATCGATTTCAGCCTACCAGAGATTGAAACGGTGGTTCTTATCGTTATGAAAGACGGGTACTGGATTGAATACAATAACCATGGTGATCAAATCAATAAGGGTGAGTACGAGTTCAGAGACGATAGAACTATCGGAGTAACCTGGGTTGAGGCTGTGAGTGAAGGGATGATCGGATCCACCACAAACTTTGAATATAGCTATATTGATGGAGTATTTGTCCTTCGTATAATGATTTACGGTGATCAGCTTATTGGATTTATAGAGTTGGAACGCCGTTGAAAGAAAAACACGGGAATGACGGCAGCAGGTTATACGCTGCCGGGTATTCCTCTATGCCATCAGTGCTCGGACAAAGGCTACAGATCGGCGGATATTGTTTTCGTAATCATTTAAATCCATGATTTCACGGTACAGGCTTACAGCGGCCCCCACCTCACCGCCTGGGCGGACAAAGGGTTCCATGGCGATGGGCCCCTGATAATCAGCAGCTTCCAATGCGCTGAAAATCTCCTTCCATGGCATATTTCCCAGCCCGGGGAATTTTCGGTTGTTTTCACCGATGTGGAAATATTTCAAACGCTTCCCTGCAGCATGAATGGGTCCGGTCATGGAATCCTCTTCAATATTCATATGAAAGGTGTCCAGATGAATTCCCAATTGGGGAGAGTCCACTTCATCCAGATATTTCATGGCTTCAACGCAATCGTTGATAAGAAAGTTTTCAAAACGGTTCACAACTTCGATGTTGAATATCACCCCTTCATCGGCAAATACTTTAGTAACTTCCTTCATTGATTGAACGCTGTAGTCCCAGCAGACGGCCTTTTCTTCATAGCTGTCGATTTTACCATTCCAGGCACCGTGAACAATCCCGCTGCACATACCGGATCCGGCTTTTGACATGGCCCGGGCAAGGCGGGTAAGAAAATTGATGCCGACTTTACGGATTGAAGCATCCGGAGAACTGATGTCCTGGGCCGTGGAAAGTCCCAGACTAAGGGTAAGCTGAATTTCATTATCAACTGCAATTTTACGGAATTCTTTGATGCTTGAATCACTTTGTTCCACCAGCCAGGGGGCACCGAACTCAAAGAGATCGAAGCCGAGATTTTTCACCTTGGGGATGATTTGATGCTGGTCCTCATTCCAATTTGTAACGAAACTGCCGTAATGGATGCCTAAGGGGTTGGTCATAATAAAAATCCTTCTTATCTCATTTAAGGTTTAAGCCTGCCAGTCATCCACAATAAGATCGGGATTACCGGCGCCGAAATGTTTAAGTATCACAAGGTTGTCGCACCTGGATTGATTTGTAACCGTAACACCTTCCCGGGCGGTCTGCTCACTGACAAAATATTCATCATTGGTGAGTTGCCCGTACCTGATGAGGGCGGGGGTTTCTACAGGCCAGCTTCCGAAAGTACCATGGCCTTGTATCACGTACATGCCGTAGGCCGCCGCATCTTTTATGGTTACAGTCCGTCCGGGTTTTACGGTGAGTTCCTTGGCGCTGAAAGCTGAAGTTTTGTAGCACACCCAGTTCTCGATAAAACCATCCATTTCTTCCAGGGGTGCAATCGGTCGCGGTGTCATGAAGTTGTGTTCATAGAACAACGGATCAATATTGAGTTCCCAGTCGATGACATCTACAAGATAATCGTAATCACCGATTTTATCTTCTGGGGTGTTTTTCCATAAGAGCGACTCATCAATTATCTGATTGTTTACCAGGGATTGATACATGGCATACACATCGGCGGCCATCTGAGGCTCATAAGTGCAGAGACTGCCCGGGGCATGAAGGATTCCCGGGGCCACATTCCAGCCGGTTCCGGGAACAAGCTTATAGGCTGGTGCCATATTCGTAATTCCGTTATCCCCTTTGTTGAAGTTCATCAGGGCCTGTTTTACTTCTTCTCTTGTTGTTTTCGGATTCAGTCCGAAAAAAGTGTAAGGGAAGTCTCCTCCGTGGTTGTTCAGCTGAGGGGGGAAGTAATAGGCTTCCGGCTTACCCATTTCTCCCACGAGAGCAGCGTGTTTATCACGATGATGGATGTGGTGGGGAAGCGGACCCTGATTATCGAAGAATTTTGAGAACATAGGCCACTTGCCGTAGGTTTCCCAGAGTCTTTTTCCGATCAGATTGTCTTTGAGTTCTTCAACGGCATCTCTGAGAAGAAATAGTTCTGTTTTACCACCATCCTCAAAAGCGACGAAGCTTAATCCCTCGTTTTCACTTGTATCCGGGCCATTGTCTGCAGGGGTAGTGGAGGAAAACCATCTTTCATCAATGCCGCCCCTATTACCTCCCAGGGCATAATAATCATCGGGGTGAAGCTTGATTCGCCTCCCGGGTATGCAGAATACTCGGGGCACCCATGTGGGTGTGAGCCTCAGTATTCCTTCCCCTGAATCAAATGCCTGTTGAATTGTCGTTTTACTCATGAGTTTCTCCTAATCACGGAGCCGGTCCAACAGGACAGCACCGATGATGATGATACCTTTAACAACGAGTTGAAAATATGCGGTGATGCCCAGGAGATTCATACCGTTGTTAATCACACCGATAAGCAGGGCTCCTATAAATGTGCCCCAGATAGCTCCCCGCCCCCCTGAGAGGCTGGTACCGCCGATTACCACAGCGGCGATTACATCCAGCTCATATCCTGTTCCGGCTATTGTTTCTGCTGAGTTGAGCCGTGAGGTGAGTATGAGGGCACTGATTCCTGCCGTCAGGCCGGATATTCCGTAAATAAGCGTTTTGAAAAATGGAGCGTTAATACCCGATAGACGCACCGTTTCTTCATTTCCGCCGATGGCGTAGGTGTATCGGCCTAATCTGGTCTGCGTCAGTATGAGCCAGGCCAGGGCAACGGTTGCAAGAAAAATAATGATGGGGATCGGGATTCCGATGAAATAGCCGCCGCCGATCTTTCGGAAGCCTTCATCAAATCCGGATATCGGATAGCCCTTTGTATAAAGCATTGTCAGACCGCGTGCGATACTCATCATTCCAAGGGTGACTACGAATGGAGTAATCTTTCCGGCATTGATGATAAAACCGTTCACAAGGCCAAAAAAGGTTCCTACAAGAATAGTTACTATAAATGCAGGAAAAGGGCCGAACCCGGCTTTCAGCATCCCGGCACATGCAACGCCTGAGACCGCCAGCAGCGACCCTACAGAGAGATCTATACCGCCGGTGAGTATAACAAATGTCATACCCACAGCCATGATACCGTAAATGGATGTTTGCCTGATGATGTTTATAATATTGATTTTGGTAAGGAATACCGGTGAGAGAATAGAGAGAATAATACAGATAAAAATAAACGCGATAACAATCCCGTAATTCTTCATGATGTGTCTGATATCGGGGCTTTTCATGCGGGGACATCCTTTTCACGGAGACCGAGGGAGTATTCCATCACCTCTTCCTCGTTGGTTTCATCTTTTGTGAATTCTTTAACAATACGGCCGTCGAAAACAACTTCGATGCGGTCGCTCATATTCATAATCTCAGTCAACTCGGAAGAGACCATAATTATGCCGGCACCTTCACCGGCCAGACTCTGCATCAACTTGTAGATTTCCACTTTGGCACCTACATCAATTCCCCGAGTCGGTTCGTCAAAAATATAGAGATTACAATCTCTGATGAACCACTTGGATAGAACCACTTTCTGCTGGTTTCCCCCTGATAGATTCTGGGTAAGCTGATTTGCGGATGGCGTTTTTATGTCGATATCCCGAATCATGTCCTTCACTTTTTTTGTGATGACTTTTCTTTGGAGAAAGCCAAACCTGCTGAATCGTTCAAGGACGGTAATCGCCGCATTGTCAAAAACCGACAGGCCAAGAATCAATCCCTGCTTCTTCCGCTCTTCAGGAATAAGGCCGATACCTTTTCGAACGGCATCCCTGGGGCTTCTCAGGTTTATTTCTTCACCACGGAAAAAAATTCTTCCGGAATCTTTCTTTCGGTGTCCGTAGATTAATTCCATAATCTCAGTTCGACCAGCTCCGACAAGCCCGGTAAAGCCGACAATTTCGCCGCTTTTCACAGAGAAGTTCACATCTCTGCATAAACCTTCCTTGGTCAAGTTTTCTACCCTGAGAAGCTCTTCTCCAAGGGTGATATCGGCATGGGGGTACTGTTCTGTGAGATGTCGACCGACCATGTGATGAATAATTTGATCTGTACTGAGTTCTCCCAGGGGTTTTGTGGTGATACACTGTCCGTCCCGAAGAATTGTCACCCTGTCGGCGACATGCTGCAGCTCTTCCAGTCTGTGGGATATGTAGATAATGGATACTCCCTGTGACTTCAGGTTGGCAATAATATCAAAGAGACGGTCTACCTCATTTCCGGTCAGCGGAGCAGTGGGTTCGTCCATTACAAGTATTTCCGATTTCAGAGAGAGTGCTTTAACGATTTCCACAACTTGCTGGAAAGCCGGGCTGATGGTGTATACCTTTGCTCTGGGATTCAGGTCGATTTTAAACGAGGCCATCAACTCTTCAACATGGGCGTACATTGTTTTCCAGTCTATCAGCCCGCTTTTATGTCTGGGCTCCCGACCGAGAAATATATTTTCAGCAATTGTAAGGTGGTTTATCAGGTTAAGTTCCTGATAGATTACGCTGATACCGGCATTCAGCATGTCTCTCAGCCCGGTCTTTCTTAATGCTTCACCGTTGAGTTCTATCTCTCCCTCATCGGCTTGATACATTCCGGAAAGGATCTTCATCAATGTGGATTTTCCAGCTCCGTTCTCACCAACCAGGGCGTGAACTTCTCCCTTTTGAAGAT
>QNBK01000070.1 GCA_003644105.1 Spirochaetota bacterium
ATGAGGAACACACCGAAGCTCTACTTTTCTGCTGATAATTCAATCCGAGAAGGTCTGATGGTAAATCAACTGATAGATGAAGTTGTTTCAAGTACTTCTCATGAAGATGACGGGGTGAATTAACCCTGTCTTCTGCAATTTCCGGCCTTTTTTTATTGGATAAGCCTGCCGGTATTTCCAGCTTCTCGGCACTCGGATCTCTTAAAAGAAATCTTGGAACAGGAAAGGTGGGCCATGCCGGAACGCTGGATCCGTTTGCAACTGGACTGCTATTGGCCCTGTCCGGCAAACTTACCAGATCGGTGTCTCTTCTCTCGGATATGGATAAAGAATACGAGGCTGTGTTCCGATTCGGTGAGGAAACGGACACTCTGGATACTGAAGGAAATGTAATCGCCGAAGCTCCAGTTCCCGAATACTCGTCTATTCAAAAATCAGTTGTTGTATTTTCAGGAACGATCACCCAGATACCACCTGCATTTTCCGCCATTAAAATTAACGGCAAAAGAGCCTATTCCAGCGCTCGAAAAGGCTTGGATGTGGAAATGCCGGAACGTCAGGTTCAAATCAGAAGTTTTGAACTGCTTAACTGGAACCCGCCAGACCTGGGCGTGAAAATCAGGTGTTCAAAAGGAACATATATCAGGTCTGTTGCCAGGGATCTGGGTCTTGAATCCGGAAGCAGAGCTTTTTGCCGGTCTCTCCGAAGAACAGCTATCGGCCCTTTTTCTGTTGATAATGCACTTCCCCCTGAAACTATAAAGCAAAATAATGGTCTGCTTCCGGTGGATTTTTTTCAATCAATAGGTGTGTGTGTCAAGACAGTTCCTTTAGACATTGCCGGCAGATTGAGACAGGGTTTCCCCGTTTCCAGACTCTCCATTCCTCTTTCTTCAGAAGACAGGCTGACTCTTTTTACAGATGATAATGGGATCCCGGCAGCCCTTATGGAATTAAAAAATGAAAAACTTCATTATAGTATCGTTTTTGACAACTTCAGTTAATCTCTATTCTTCTTACTCATAGTGAATTACTTCAATTTTAAAGACCTTGACTCTACCCTTGGATTCATGTCAATTTGGCACAGCAAAAAAATGAATTGAACAGGGCCCTGGGGTTCTGATTTTTACGGGAGGCAAATAGGGCATATTCAGCCCTGCTTCCCTTTGAATCGGTACAACTCCCCCGGATGGCAAAGAATCGACCCGGTCCGATGTATTCGGCCGGTAAACGGTAGAGATACCGTATTTTTTCTCAAAGTGAGGACTCGCACATGTCTCTCAGCAAGGACGACAAAGCCACCATTGTGGCTGATTTCGGCAAGGACGGCAAAGACTCCGGTTCAACTGAAGTACAGATTGCCCTTCTTACAAAGCGTATCGAAGATCTTAAATCACATTTCGATGATCACAAAAAAGATCACGCCTCAAGGCGTGGACTTCTGAAGATGGTCGGCCAGCGCCGGCGTCTTCTCCGCTATCTCAAGCGGACCAACCTGGAAGGTTACCGGGCATTAATTGCCAAGCTCGGCCTCCGGAAATAAAACAAGGATAATACATGCATACAGCAAAAATCAGGATAGGTGATGAAGACCTCATCCTTGAAACCGGCAAGATTGCAAAACAGGCCAATGGATCGGTACTTGCCCGTTACGGCGGAAGTACTGTTCTGGCAACTGTCTGTTGCAGCTCGGATACCTCAGAGGGACTCGATTACGTTCCCCTGATGGTTGATTACAATGAACGTTACTATTCCGCCGGTAAAATACCCGGGGGATTCATTAAAAGAGAAACACGTCCTAAAGACAAGGAAATCCTTGTCTCCAGGTTGATTGACCGGCCTATGCGACCTCTTTTTGATAAGAGATTCGGCCGTGATATTCAGGTTATTCCCATGACTGTTTCCACGGATCAGGTACACACACCTGATGTCGTGGGTATGATGGCTGCCTTCGCCTCTGTGATGATTTCCGATATACCCTTCAACGGCCCTGTGGCTGCAATCCGTATCGGATCTGTTGACGGTGAACTCATCGTCAATCCCACATTTCAGCAACTTGAAAAAGCAGAACTTGATGTTATTGTCGCCGGTAACAATGACGGCATCGTAATGGTGGAAGGTGGAGGTTCTGAAGTATCAGAAGAGAGAATGCTTGAAGCTCTCAGCCATGCTGAGGGTATTTTAAAAGACCTCTGTAAATTTCTTGTCGATTTTGCCGCTGAAGCCGGTAAAGAGAAACTGCCTCTTCCTGAGGATTTCGCTCCTCTGGGTTTTGAAGATGAAGTGAAAGCAGCAGCTGAACCTCTTTATCAGGATGTGATTTTCCTTTCCGACAAGTTTGCACGATCCGGCGGTGCCAGAGATGTAAAAAACAAACTCATCGAACAGTTTGCCGATAGGATAGAAGCCTACGGTGAGAATGGTATGACTGTATTCAAGGCTCTTCTCGGTAAAATACATTCCGGGATTATGCGGAAGTCCATTGTGAATGAGGGTAAAAGATGTGACAGCAGAACACCCATCGAAATCCGCCCTATTACAACTGAAATCGGTTTACTTCCACGGGCACATGGTTCATCCCTTTTTACCCGGGGTGAAACACAGTCCATCGGCGTAGTCACTCTGGGCAGCACCTACGATGAACAGATTTTTGACGACATCGACGGCGACCGCCGCTCAAGTTTTATGCTCCACTATAACTTCCCCCCTTATTCAGTGGGTGAGACCGGGAGAACAGGAACAGGACGCCGGGAAATCGGTCATGGACATCTGGCTCAGAGAGCTATCGAACCCATACTTCCTTCCAAGGACAAATTCCCCTATACCATCAGAATTGTATCCGAGATTACAGAGTCCAACGGCTCTTCGTCCATGGCGACGGTCTGCAGTGGATCAATGAGTCTTCTGGCAGCCGGTGTTCCCATTAAAACACCGGTAGCCGGTATAGCCATGGGTTTGATCCAGGAAGATGGAAAGAATGTTGTTCTTTCGGATATTCTCGGTGAAGAAGATCATATGGGTGATATGGACTTCAAGGTTACCGGAAGTGAGAAGGGCATTACAGCCTTCCAGATGGATATCAAGATTTCAGGTATCAGTATTGCTATTATGACAACTGCCTTGAACCAGGCTCGTGACGGAAGGCTGCACATCCTCGGTGAGATGGCAAAAACCATCAGCCAGCCCTCTGAAGCAATCAGTGAATTTGCACCTGCGGTTGTTACTTATACCGTTGATGTGGATAAGATTGGCGCTATCATCGGACCCGGAGGTCAGAATATAAGAAATATCAGTGAAACCTCAGGATCCAAAGTAAACATTGACGATGATGGAGTTGTGACTATCTTTTCAAAAGACGGTAAAAAAGGTGCTGATGTCGCTCTGAACATGGTTAAAGCCCTGGTTGAAGATCCGGAAGTTGGAACCATCTACAAGGGAACGGTAAAACGTCTTATGGATTTTGGTGCATTTATCGAGATTCTTCCCGGTAAAGAAGGACTCTGTCATATTTCCAAGCTCTCTAAAGAACGGGTTAATTCCGTTGAAGAGGTACTCAAAGAGGGACAGGAAGTCAGTGTAAGACTCGTTGAAGTCGACCGTATGGGACGATTGAACCTCAGTATAGTAGACGCGGATAATCCCGACTGGAAACCGGCTCCCGGTTCTGGGAGACCCGGTGGCGGACGTCCATCCGGCCCCCCCAGGAGACCAAGGCGCTAGCCATAGCGTTAGTTTCTGTATAACCATACAGCCATCGGAGACCTTAGTGCTCCGATGGTTTTTTCTATTCAGCCGGAGGATGTTTTGATTGAAAAAAATAAACCTGTGGTTTTATTTACAGGTAAACCGGAAATGGCGCCTGCTTATGCCACCGGGTATGCGGCAGGAGCAGATTTGAAAGCGGATTTGATTGCCCCGGTTGATATCAAACCTGGAGAACGCCTGATTGTTCCCACCGGAATCCATATGGCCATACCCCCGGGTTATGAAGGCCAGGTTCGCCCCAGATCCGGTCTGGCCTTTAAAAAAGGTCTTACCGTTCTTAACAGTCCGGGAACCATTGATGCTGATTACCGTGGTGAGGTTAAGGTTATTCTCGTTAATCTGGGCCATGAAAAGGTAAGTCTTTCTCCTGGAGAGCGAATTGCCCAGCTGATTATTGCCGAAGTTTCTTCAGCAGTGTTCACTCTCAGCAGAGAACTGCCGGATTCCGATCGGGGCAGCGGAGGATTCGGGTCCACCGGAGCATGAGGAATTACTGCTGTCAGAAAAAAGGAGAAACGGCTTGTTTGATGTTTCTCTTGAGTGCGGCAGCTTTGATTTTCTTTTCATGTACGACTGAAACAGTACTATCTGACACAGCTGAGAGCCCAGATGAAACAGAAGTACACAATCAATCGGTTGCTGCTGCAGAAATACCCTTTATTTCTGAGACTGACAACATCGATGATCCCTTAAAGTCAAAAACAACTCTGGAAGAGGTGAGTCTGTTATGGCATGCGGGATTTCACGACGATGCCCGCCTGCGTTTTAACGCTGAAAACACAGATAAAGATGATGAATGGCATCTCTGGCGGGGCAGACTGTTTATAGAGCAGTGGAGCGGTTCAGATCTGGGACTTGCCGGAGAGAATATTTCTGCCTTGTTAAGTGATAATGATGATATATGGGCTGGAACCTGGACCGGTGGGGTAATAAGATTTTCAGTCCCTCTGGGGACACCTACCGTCTGGGATCCGGGTTTACCCTCCCTGGCTGTAAGAACAGTCAACCGTATACTGTCTGACAATGGAGTTGTCAGGGTTCTCAGGTATGCATCTCTGGAGAGGTATAACAAGAGAAGCGGAAAGTGGTTCACAGAGACCGATCTTCCAGCTTCAGATCGTCTGCAGGATCTTTGTATCATCAACAATAAAACCTACCTTGCAACCCTGGGTTATGGTCTATGGGTGAAGACAGGAGTCAACTGGCAGAAAATCGATTATCCGGGCTTGTTTATCAACCGTCTTGAAGAGGGTGATGACGGTGAGCTGTTAGTCGCAACTATGGACATGGGTCTTTTTCTTTACGATACAAACAATCACAGCTGGACACAGCCGCCCTCCGGCCGAATCAGTGAGAAAAATATCACCTCTCTGATTCGGGAAGGAAAATACATTATCGGTGGTACTTACGGGAATGGCGCCTTTATCTGGAACACCGATAACTCAGATGTTAAAACTTTCAATAGGGATACTCTGGGAGACCCCTGGGTACTTGCCGTTGCAGGAATTGGGCATCACTTTTACTTCGGAACTTTTGGATCCGGCCTGAACGTACTTGATATTAAATCAGGGGAATGGGACCGTATCAGTCTGGCTGAGGGAATCTCATCTGCGGATATTGCAAGTCTGATAAAAGATAATGAAGGTAATCTCTGGGCCGGGACACTGGGAGGTGGTATTATCAGAGTATCCGGCAGCATCTATGATGATTAGAACTTATCGAACACTTAACAGATATATCAGCTCCGAATTCCTTTTCTCCTTTCTGGTGAGTTTTCTCTTTTATTTTTTGATTTTTTTTCTCAATCAGCTCCTGCTCATGGCACAGGGGATACTGGCAAAAGGGATACCCCTGGGATCCGTATTACTGCTGATGGTGTATTCTCTACCTTCGTTTATTACTTTGTCCGCCCCGTTTGCCACGCTTACAGCGGCATTAATGGCGTATGGCCGCTTTTCATCGGACAATGAGATACTGGCCATGAGAAGCGCCGGTTTCAGAAGATATTCCATATTCAAACCGGTACTTGTATTTGGGATTGTTATTTCATTGATGTCTTTCGGTGTTAACGATGTGCTGCTGCCGGCCGGAACAAAGGCTTTTCAACGATTGTGGCTGGAATTGAGTCTGACTCATCCGGGGCTGGAGCTTGAGGCATATTCTGTAAGGTCTTTCAGACAGTCAATTCTGGTAACTGGAGCTATCGACAATCAAGGTATTCATCCGATGATAATAATAGAAAGGGATAACGACGGAAATCGAAGAACTATAATGGCCCATCTTGCCTCACCTGAGATACGCGCTAATAAAGGTGGATTCCCCGGATTCAGAATGAATAAAGTGTTCTCTCTGACACCGAGTTCCCGGAACCTTGATGAATGGACCTGGGCTGATGCGGATTTTATGGATTACAGACTTCTGTCCAATACCTCTTCAATTCTGGATCAGCAGGCCGGACCTGCAAATATGAGGGTTTTTGCGATTCTTGATGTCATAAAAGAAAAGACTGCCCGGCATAATGAAAGGCTGTCTGCTCACCGTAAGGCCCTGAATGAAAGCAGGTTTAAATTATCCCTGGAGTACGCCGCCATGGCTATCGGCGGATCGGAACAGAGGAAAGCGTCATCAGGTTTAATTATCAGGACTGCGGGGTCGGTTATGGAAATGGAAAGATCCAAACCTGTTGATCATTCTCTTCAAATCTGGAAGCTCGAGTTTTATCAGAAATTTGCAATTCCCTTTGCCTGTATTCCGTTTGTTGTTCTGGCTTTTCCTCTGGGATTGGCTGCAAAGAGAAGCGGACGAGCGGTGGGATTTTTTATCGGACTTCTTTTAACCTCCTTTTACTGGAGTCTACTTGTTCTGGGACGTTCTCTGGGCTTAAGGACTGAGATATCTCCTTTTCTGGTTATGATTGTTCCTGATATACTGCTGTTGGGGGCGGGGCTTATTCTCTACTTTCAGAGATCTAAAGTATGAAAACATTCAGTAGGCTATTACTAAAAGAGTTTATTCCCTTTTTGCTGCTCGGAATTCTTTTTTTTACATTGATACTCGTCCTTGCAGATATATTTACAAATCTATGGCGTTACCTTAATCGTGATGTACCCTTCTCACAGGCCATTATTATCAGCTTTCTCTACGGGCCGAAAGCTTTAAGTTACGCACTACCGATCGGTACGATGTTTGCCGCTGCTTTTGCTCTTGGAAATCTTGGTGCCAGAAATGAACTTATCGCTGTATTCGGATCCGGTGTTCCTCTCGCCAGGTTTGTTCTTCCGATACTGGTTATTGCCGGTATTCTCAGCGCAGTGAGTTTTATTATTGAGGATAGGTTTGCAATACCTATGATGAAGGAGCGGAATCAGTTATCTAAGGAACTGCTGGGTATTCAGGATTCAAAAAACCGTTCCAGGGCGGTTGCTATCGCAAGAGAAGGTCATGTTATATATTATGCCGATTATTATAATGATGAGAGAAGCACACTGAGCGGTTTGACGGTGATACGCCTTGATGAAGAGAATAGATTTTTAAAACGAATTGATGCCCAGAGAGCTACTTGGGACGGCAGTGGAACTTGGCTTTTAGAGGAATGCAGGGTTTTTACAAATGATGGATTCGGTGGAATTGTTCAGGAACGGTACGAAAGATACCGTGACGATCAGGTTGATGAGGAACCGGGAACTTTCAGCCTTGATACCCGGGAGCTTGTGGAAATGAATGGAAACGAAGCCAGGCAGTGGATACAAACCCAGAAAAAAGCCGGTCTGCCTTACAAGGCCTATCAAGCGGAATACTATCAGCGGTATACAACGGCATTAACTCCTTTCCTTGTGGTTCTTTTTGCCGGAGCATTGGGCGGGCGTTTTAAAAGAAATGTACTGCTGATGAGCCTTCTGGCAAGCCTGGGTCTTTCAGCGGCCTGGTACATTATCAGAATGATTGCCACTCTGATTTCACAGATCGGGATTGTATCTCCGCTGCTTGGTGCTGTTGTGCCTTACATCGGATTTCTTGCACTGGGTATCTGGCTGTTCAGATATGCAAAAACATAAATACAGGATTTTTTATGATAACAATCACCGCTTCAGACCCGGATTGCAGAGCGAGAACCGGGATACTCCATCTGCCCAAAGGAGATGTTCCCATTCCGGCGTTTATGCCGGTAGGTACCAATGGTACAGTTAAAGCCATACTTCACAGTTCTCTTGAAGAGATTGGTTATCCCTTGATACTCGGGAATACCTACCATCTTTATCTGCGGCCGGGTACTGAAGTGATTGGAAAATACGGAAGTCTGCATAAGTTCTCGTCGTGGAAGGGCAATATTTTGACAGATTCCGGCGGCTTCCAGGTTTTCTCGCTCTCTTCATTCAGAAAAATCAGCAGTGATGGAGTTACGTTTCAATCACACATTGACGGATCCAGGCACCATCTTACCCCTGAGAAAGTAGTGGAAATACAAACCCTCCTGGGCAGTGATATTCAGATGCAGCTTGATGTCTGCACTGAACCGGGAATTAATAAAAAAGAAGCATTGAAAGCTCTTGAGCTGACAACTGAGTGGGCTAAACGCGCAAAGCAAAAACGTTCAGAGCAGGATGAACACTATAAGGGTTCCCTGTTTGGAATTGTACAGGGAAATTTCTATAAAGAGTTGAGAGAACAAAGTGCCGGTCAGCTTACAGAACTCAACCTGCCGGGTTATGCCATCGGTGGATTATCAGTCGGCGAGGAACCTGAGGTTTTCAATGAATATCTTCACTTTACCGCTCCTCTTCTACCGGATGAAAAACCAAAATATGTGATGGGTATAGGCACTCCTGATTACATGCTCGAAGCCATGGAGGCCGGAATAGATCTTTTTGACTGTGTCTATCCAACCAGAGTTGCCAGAAATGGAACTTGTTTTACTCTGGAAGGTATGCTCAACCTTAAAAATGCCCGATTCAAGGATGATATGAACCCTATCGATAATGAATGCCGCTGTTCAACCTGCAGCCGTTATACCCGAGGATACCTCCGCCATCTTTTCAGCGCCCGGGAGATACTGGGCCCCATGCTGGTAACACATCACAATCTCCATTTTCTTTATTCCATGATGGAACAGGCCAGAGCCTCTATCGCTGAAGGAAGATTTATGGCTTTTAAAAAGTCATTTATGGAAAGATTCAGGGGAATGGTTTGAAGGATAGCATCAATCACAAGAGTGACGTTTCCACCGCACTGGTGATGTGCTGCACCCTGGTAAGCCGAATACTCGGTTTTGTTCGAACCGCGGCCATCGGTGCCCTCTTCGGCGCCGGTGGTGCCGCGGATGTTATTAACCTGGTGTTTAACATTCCCAATAATCTGAGAAAACTGCTGGCTGAAGGAGCCCTGTCTACAGCTTTTATCCCGGAGCTTTCCCGGGAAATAGCTGAGGACTCCACCGGTCGTGATTCCCGTCGGCTGACACAGTCAGTTCTCGGTTTACAGGCACTCATTATTTTACCCATTTTGCTTATTGCACTGATTTTTCCGGATCAAATTTTATTCTTTTTTGAAAAATTTGATAACCCGCAGAAAAAAGAACTCAGTGTTATTTTATTCCGATGGATAATGCCGTATCTTCTGTTTGTTTCCGTAAGCGCCATTATGATGGCGGTTCATAATACTCATGACAGATTTTTTGTTCCTGCTGCCACCCCCATTGTTTTTTCTATTTGTGTAATCGGGTCTATGCTTCTCTGGTACAGGCAATGGGGACCTCTGTCCATTGGCTTTGGAGTTCTTTTAGGCGGACTGGCACAGATTCTGGTTCAATTCCCCAGTTACAGCGGCCTTGGTTACAGTTTGTTACCGTCTTTGAAGTTTAAAAATCCTGCATTCAGGCGGGTTATGCGTAAGTGGGCCCCGATGCTTTTAACCTCATCCCTTTTTGCTGTTAATAATCAGGTGGCAATGCTGCTGGCGTCTTTTCTACCGGATAAAAGCACCTCTTCCCTGGCCTATGCTATTGTCTTTTTTCAATTGCCTTTCGGTATATTTTCAGCATCGATTACGACAGTCCTTTATCCCCGGATGAGCCGGCAGGCGGTATCCGGGGATAATGCGGGTCTACTTGAAAGTTTAAGTTTCGGATATAGAAATCTCTGGGCACTACTGGTACCATCAGCATTGGTTCTGATAATGCTGGGAGAACCTATTGTCTCAATTGCGTTTCAACGTCGAGCTTTTACCTTCAGTGATACCGTTCTGACTGCCAGAGTATTGGCTGCATACGCTGTTGGAATGCCGTTTATCGGTCTATTTAACATCACCCAGAGATCTTTATACGCAATGGGGGAGGTACGCAAACCTCTTTACTGTGCCATGGGCACGGTTGCACTGGATATTGTTTTATCTGTAATTTTTGTTTTTTTCACAAACGGAAGCAGCGTATCCCTTGCATGGGCTAACTCTATTTCCTTTATCTTTGGATCAATTCTGCAATTCTATGTAATGCACCGCATCTCCGGTTTCAGGATTGACAGATTAACGTTCAAAACCTTCTTTAAGGTTCTCACGGCAGTATCCGCTGGGGTGTTGGTGATTCTATTATTCTATAGAATCATGGGAACAGGATGGTGGCAGACCGGCAGCAGCTGGAAGGGCCTTGGACTTCTATTCCTGGCTGGAGTTTGTGTTTCCGGTACGATTTTGGCTTTATATGCTTGGATGAAAGTGGAAGCTCTGTCGATAATACTCAGAAAGAGGGGCATATGAAGATAAAAATAATAGGGATACTTCTGGCCGTAATTATATCTTCACCTTTAATCTATCCTCAGGAATCCGTAGATGAGGTCAGTTCACAAAAAAGTTCGGAGCCGGAAGTGGACCGGAGAGAGGAAATTATTCTGTACGGTATTGATGATGAAGTTAAAACTGTACTTTCAGACCTTCAACGGGAAAAGATCGATAAATACAATGAACTTCTACTGAGCGTTATTCAGGAAACCAGAAATACGGATATTATTCAGGCAATATACAGACTCTGGGATGATACCTCCTATAAGGACGGTCTTGCCGTTGCCCGGGAGGAACTGAATAAAGTTCTGGTGGATGAAGATTTTGATTCCACCACAGTTCAGTCGGCGATCGCATTTATTGCCGATCAGAAAGATATCGAGTCTCTGCCGCTGCTCTATAAACTGAGCGATGAAAGGGATTCCCGCCTGGCGGCGTCATCCATCAGAGCCCTCGGGAAAATACATCAAGTTGAAGGCAGTGAGGAACTAACTGAAGGTAATGAGGCCATGCTGTTAGAGCGTCTTAAGAAAGAAGACCCCATTGCTGAAGACGATCTTGTTGCTGCTCTGATCGTTACTTTGGGGGAACTGCGTTATCAACCTGCAGCCGATGAGCTTTCTGGGATTGCAGAAGACAGTGGAGCTTCAGCAGGACATAGACGGTTAGCCTGTGTATCACTGGGAAAAATAGGCCGCACTGTGGATTATGAAATTGTAGAACGTATTTTCTTTGAGTCTGAGGATGCAACTCTACGGTCCTATGCTCTGGCCGGACTTGCAGAATTCCCCGATCAGGATACTGCCGAAATTCTGATTCAGGCTTTAAAA
>QNBK01000071.1 GCA_003644105.1 Spirochaetota bacterium
CGGAAGCTGCTGAAGTATCTGCTGAAATATCAGCTGAAGAGGAGGCTCCTCCGGCTTCTTTGAAGACGGCAAGTGACAGGAAGCTGAAAAAGAACTTTGATAAACCTCCGGAGCCCGGTAAAATCATTAATGAAAGCGAAGTGGAGCCGGCAGATGAAACGGCAGAGGATCAGGTAGATAAGCCGGAAATCAAGGAAAATACACCCCTTTCAGCCCCGATACCTGTTCATAACAACCCGCTGCTTGTAGAAGACCGGCCTTATCAGGCCGAAGAGAAGGTGGTTACAACTGTTCCTGCGGCAGCTGCAGCCCTTGCGCCCCCAGCAGCCCCCACAGCCCCTGTTGTTGAAAGTGACATCAGTAACCCACTTTCGGCTGCGGCCACTGAAACAGTTGAAACTGCTGTTCCCGAATTATTGGAAGATCCGGCTGTCTCGGCAGCATCTCCATCCCGGCTGCTGGAGAGTCCCGGTGAGTTTACCATTACCATGGAAGGGCTGGGATGGATATTCAGATCCGACCGCTCAACACCAGGTTCCTGGCGTTTTCTGGAACGGGAGCTGAAGGGTGATTCCACAATTTTCCGGTTTTTGTTCACTGAATCAGGTGACTGGAACCTGGTATTTGAGAGACAGGATTTGTCCAGTGGCGGAAGTGAAGATGCCTTTCGCAACGTTATTGTCGGTGAGGATGACGGACTGCCGCATATCGATAATGGTCCTCTCCCCGAGAGTTATGATAATCCCATTCCGGGAATGCTGCCGGGAGATTCAGAATCAAGAAACCTGGCAGCCCGGGATGCCGCGGATAAGGGGAGATTTGAAGATGCCATGAAATTCTGGGAGGTTGATGCTTCCCGGGATGATGAGGACGGCAGAAGAGCCCGGGCTGCACTTGTGGAAAGTGCCGTTCAGTCAGATTCCATCAATCCGCTGATCACCTGGCTTCCCCGATACATGAATGAGAATCCTGAAAGTTCGGTTCTTGCAGATGCATTGGATATCTTTGAAGCCCAGGCGGGGTATGATGAGAAGAGCAGGATGATACTGGAGAAACTGGCGGTTTCGGATAAGGATGGCAGGCAGGCTGAGTGGCTCTACCGATTGGCCTTGTATCTGGAAAAACCCGGGGATAACAGGGATCTGGATCGTTCGGCAGCTCTGTATCAGGAAGTAATCACCAGCTGGCCGTTGAGTGAATGGCGGGACAGGTCGGAAGAGCGTCTGCTCTGGCTGCAGCGTCACTATTTCCGTGTCAGATAAGCTTTTGTTTCCCCTTACTCCCGTTGACTCATTCGCCCCGGGAACTGTATAAAGTGTGAACGCCCGGAAGAGGGGGCGGCAGCTATGCTTGAGAAACTGACAGAAACATTTTCCGGAATAGCCCGGCGTATGTCGGGAAACTCCCGAATCAGTGAAAATAATATCAGAGAAGCCGTAGAAGAGATTAAAACGGCTCTTCTGGAAGCCGATGTGAACCTTCGGGTTGTCCGGCGTCTGGTTAACCGAACTACCGAAGAAGCTCTAGGTGAAAGGGTTCTCAAGTCTGTTAACCCTGGTCAGCAGTTTATTAAAATTGTTCACGATAAAATTGTCGCCCTTTTGGGAGACGAAGCCGCCGAACTGGAACTCAAAGGTCCGGATACCGTTTCGGTTATCCTTATGGCCGGCCTTCAGGGTTCGGGAAAAACCACCACTGCGGCAAAACTGGCATTAAGACTCAAGGGTGAAGGCCGCCGGGTACTGCTAGCCGCCGCCGATCTTACAAGACCGGCCGCCGCCGATCAGTTATCCGTTCTTGCCGGACAGGTTGGTGTCGCCATCTACCGGGAAGACGGCAGCAAACCGGAAAAAGTGGCGAAGAATGCCTACAAAAAGGCTAAAAAGGAACAGTTCAACGTACTGATTGTCGATACCGCCGGCCGTATGCAGGCGGATGAAGAACTGATGAAGGAAATCCGCCGGGTTAAAGACGGCGTGAATCCCGATGAGGTTCTGCTGGTTGCCGATGCGATGACCGGACAGAATGCCGTTGAGATAGCAAAGAGTTTTGATGAAACCCTGAATATCACCGGTATTGTTTTAAGTAAGTTTGACTCGGATGCCAGGGGCGGCGCGGCCTTATCTTTTAAAAGTGTTATCGGAAAACCGGTAAAATTCATCGGTGTCGGTGAGAAAATTGAGAATCTTGAACCTTTTTATCCTGAACGTATCGCCTCCCGTATTCTCGGAATGGGAGATGTTGTTTCCCTTGTTGAAAAAGTTCAGGAAACCATCGAAACTGATGAAGCGGAAAAACTTCAGGAAAAGATGGCTAAATCCACCTTCACCCTGGAAGACTATCTGGATCAGTTTGCCAGAATGAGAAAGATGGGCAGCATGTCATCCCTATTGGAAATGATACCGGGAATGGCCGGTCAGATAGACGAATCCAAGCTTGATGAGAAGCAATGGAAGAAAGAAGAGGCAATTATACTCTCAATGACCTTGGAAGAAAGACGGAATCACCGTATAATCGGCCCGCCCCGTAGAAAACGAATTGCAAAGGGCAGTGGAACCACTGTTTCAGCGGTGAACAGATTGTTGAAGAATTTTGACAGGTCCAGAACCATGATGCGGAAGATGGCCAAGAACAAGAAAATGCAGCAGCAGCTCATGGGCGGCATGGCCGACCCAAAAATATAGAAGCAGAAATACCCGGAGACTGTTGAGTCGGTCTCCTTCAAGGAGTTGAATTCATGAGCGTAAAGATCAGACTGAAGAGGATGGGCACAAAAAAACGCCCTTATTACCGTATTGTTGTTATGGACTCCCGGGCACCCCGGGACGGACGTGCCATAGAAGAGGTGGGGCTCTATCACCCCATCGAAGCTGAAGGCAAACAGGTTTCTCTCAAAGAGGACAAGGTGAAGGAATGGCTCGGCAAAGGTGCCCGACCTACCATTACCGTTAAACGTCTGCTGAATAAGAACAACATTACCATCAAGTAGGCGGGATATGGAAAAAGATCTGGTTGAATTTATTGCCCGTTCTCTTGTCGACGAGCCGGAACAGGTTGAAGTGTCAGTGATTGAGGGTGAAAAATCGACAATTCTGGAGCTTAAAGTTGCAGAAGATGATATCGGAAAGGTGATCGGCAAGCACGGCCGAATTGCAAAAGCTGTCCGTACCATCCTCAGTGCCGCTTCCAGCAAGTCGGGTAAGCGTTTCGTTCTGGAAATCCTGGACTGACCTGCCGGTTACCAAATGGATCTGGTCGCTATCGCTACAGTTCGAACCGCCTGGGGTGTTGAAGGCTGGCTGAAGCTGAAAAGCTTCTCCGGCGAGTGGACTCATTTTTCTTCATTGGAAAAGGTCACCCTCAGAAACCGGCACAACCTTAGAGATAAGGATTATCAGGTGGAAGGGTTCCGAATGCTGCAGGGCGGCGGTTTAATCAAGCTGGCGGGTATTGATAATCCGGAAGACGGCAGGCTTTTAGCAGGCAGCGAGTTGCTGGTTCCCAGGGAGCTGGGAGCAGCCCTGAAAGAGAACGAATGGTATCTGAGCGATCTGGTGGGATTGGCACTGGTTAATCCTGAAGGATCTGTACTCGGTGAAATCACCGGTATTGTTGAGTCTGCTGATGATTTACTTGAAATAAGAAAGACGAATGGGAAAAGCGTTCTAATCCCTTTTCGTTCCAGTTTTGTCGGTGAGCCTGATATCGGGAAAGGTGTGCTTGTTCTGACAGCTCTCTGGCTGATGGACGAGTCGTGAAGTTCACGGTTTTAAGCCTGTTTCCCGGTATACTCCGGGGGTTTTTTGACGACTCCATTATGTCTAAAGCTGTCAGGCGTGGACTTGTGGATTATGAACTTGTCAACATACGTGATTATGCGTATGATAGGCACCGCGTTTGTGATGACTCCCCTTATGGGGGGGGTGCAGGCATGGTACTCAAGCCGGAACCCCTGTCCCGTGCTCTGGATGCTGTAGGTGCGGCGGGTAAAAGAGTGGTTTTTCCCACCCCCTCGGGACGTTCTTTTACACAGGATATTGCCAGGGACCTCTCCGGTGAGGAAGAACTGATTTTTATCTGCGGACGTTATGAAGGAATCGATCAGCGGGTTATCAACCTGTACGTCGACGACGAGATATCCATCGGTGACTATGTTATCTCCTCAGGGGAGATATCAACACTGGTTATGGTGGATGCGATATACCGTCTGCTGGACGGCGTTATTACGAGGGAATCCCTGGAAGAGGAGAGTTTTACTCAGCCTCTGCTTGAATATCCTCATTTTACGCGTCCGGAAGACTTTAGAGGACTTCGGGTTCCGGAGATCCTGCTCGGAGGTCATCATGCCAATATTGAGGCGTGGCGTCTGAGGCAAAGGGTGGAAAAAACCCTGAAAAACCACCCCGATCTGCTTGAAGCCGACGGGGTAAGTGAAGAGATACGACGAATCAGCGATGAGCTGCGAGGGACGTCGGAAGGATAATTATATGGATGTGATTAAAGCCATTGAGACCGAGCAGATAAAAGACGGTGCAGAAAACTTCCGCATTGGAGACACTGTTAAAGTACATTACCGGATTGTTGAAGGTAAGACTGAGCGTGTTCAGGTTTATGAAGGTTTGGTGATTGCCGCCAATAACAGCGGTATCAGCCGGACAGTTACCGTAAGGAAGATTTCCTACGGTGTCGGTGTTGAGCGTATTTTCCCTGTTAATTCTCCCCGTGTAGAGAAATTTGAAGTTACCAGGCATGGTAAAGTTCGCCGGGCCAAGCTTTACTACATGCGCAATCGCATCGGTAAGAAAGCTACTAAAGTTAAAGAGCTCATCAAAAGCAAAAAACAGAAGGCTGCCGGCTAATCCTTTCAGGAGGAATATGCCAGTTCCTGTAAGCGAAAAATTTCATCTCATCAATATAAATACCGGGGACAGGTTACGCCCCGGTGATGTTGTTTCCGCCAGGATTAAGGCCGTTCTCCCGAATGGCCGTTTCCGTCTTTACTGTAATGGCCGGATACTCACAGCTAAAAGTTCTCTTACCTTTCGAGCAGGCGACTTGATTCGCGGTAGAGTTGAGCAGACCGACAGGGGCTTATTCCTGCATCTTCTCACTGGTGGTTCAAAAGGCAATCGAGATCCTTCTTCTCTTGAAATGCCGAAAATAATGCTCTTTGCCGCTCTTATGAGGGCTGGTCTGCCCTTTTCAGGAGATGCTGAAGCCCAACGGAGAGTTGCCCTGTTAAACCGAACCAGAGGCTCTCAGCGGCGTGTGGCGAGACTTTATGCGGAGTTGCTGGCAAAGGGTAGTGATCCCGGGGCCGCATTTTTGGAGTCTGTTGATGGAATGCTCTCAGGCGGCGGTGATGGACAGGGCTCAAAGCACTGGCCGTCATCTCCCGACAGTGAAGAGCTGCAGGGAGAACTCTGTGGTGATTCTGCTGAAGATTCTGAGACTGCCGATAAATCAGATACCCTTTTAACTCTCATCAGCAATGTCCCGGGGAAAAATGATACATGGATGTTTAAACGTCTCATACGGCAGCTTGGAGAGGGAGAACTGCGTATGGTGTGGAAAATCCGTCATGGAATAAACCCGGCTCTGGCGCTAACTGTTTATGATGGAGAAAGAACTTTTGAGTTTCTGATGGAAGGGCTCGAAAAAACCCAGATGGCGGTTTATGCTGGTGACGGAGTGGATATCGACGAAAAAAAATGGAATATATTTCGTGAAACTCTGGCTTTGATGAATGTCGATGTTGATGATACACTTTTACCTATCGGCAGGAGTGATGGATTCACACCCGGATCCGACAAAGCGCAGCAGGATCTGGAGGGTAGGGTATGAGGGAGCCGAAGGCTGCCGCTTTAAAGTATGATAAGGGCGATTTTTCACCGAAGGTACTCGCCCGGGGAACCGGGATGTCAGCAGAGATATTGAAGAGGATAGCCGGAACAAATGATATTCCTGTTGTTAAATCTCCCGTTCTGGCCGATTCCCTTTCCCGGTTGAACCCTTTCGATTATGTTCCTGAAAAGTATTGGATTGCCATTGCTGAAATTCTGAAGTTTGTTTATGAAACCAGAGGAAATGATGAATTACATTAAAGTTGATGATTTAAAGGCCGGACAGACTTTTACCCACCCGGTTTACATTGAGGACGATACAATTTTTATTCCCGCTGGAGTTCCTGTAAGGGATAAAGATCTGGATCGCCTGCGTTCATGGCGTGTGGACCAGGTGGAGACTGAAGGTGTCGCCAGGGATATGGACGGGTTTGACGGTGCTCCGGAGAACATGTGGGGTCTGCCGGCAGATGAAAAACTCCTCTCTTTTTACAACAAAATGATTGACAGGGTTGATGATATACTCAACCGCATCCGTAATCTGGATAGAGTTACTGAAAAAGAGATTGAAGAAATCGTCTCATCCCTGATTGAAATAGTTGAGGAAAAGAAAGTTGATGCAATCCGTCTGGTCCTGACAAACAGTTCAAACTCCAAGAATTATGCCAAAAGCGCCGTAAATAACGGTCTTTTGGCCATTACCGTCGGGATTTCCCTTAACCGGCCGAGGCATAAGCTCTTCCAGCTCTGCAGCGGCGCACTGCTCCACGATGTGGGTATGCAGCGTGTACCACAGGATATTATCTCTTTGGACAGAGAGTTGGACGCTCAGGAGCTGAAAACCCTGAAAACGCACCCGGTTTACTCCTATCGGATTATCAACAGGGAGCTTCAGCTTTCAGAAGAAATAGCCCAGATAGCCCTGCAGCATCATGAACGATGGGATGGCAAGGGCTATCCCCAGGGACTTAAAGGTACTGAAATACTCTTTGAAGCCCGGATTGTTTCTGTAGCCGATGCATTTGAAGCCATGGTTTCAGAACGTCCATGGCGGAACTCCATGATCGGTTATGAGGCGATGAAATCCATACTCAGTGATAATCAGCGGAGATTTGATCCTGAAATTGTTACAATTTTTATCAGGGCCATGGGATTATACCCTGTCGGGAGCCTTGTTCTTCTTTCCGACGGCAGTATAGGCCGGGTTATCAGTTCCAGCGAAGATGCGCCACTGAGACCGGAGATTATTATACTCATCAACAGTGCCGGCAGGGAGTTCAAAGGTGATACCGGTCCGGCAATAGACCTGCTGAACAATAAGAATCTTTTTATTGCAAGGGCTCTTGATATTAAAAGTCTCATAGAAAAGACAATGTCAAAAAGTGACAAGCACTAGGAAGGGGCTGGAAGGAGAAAATAAAGCTGTCTGCTATCTGGAAGACTGCGGATATGAAATTTTAGAAAGACGATTCAGGTCAGGGCCCGGAGAGGTCGATATTATAGTCAGGAAGAAAGATGTTGTTGTCTTTGTAGAGGTGAAAACCTGGGATGTACTGGGAGTGGAGAGCCTGGAGCATTCTGTCGATTCACGGAAACGTGGAAAGATTAAGAGAACTGCATCACTTTTTCTGATTCGTCATCCAGAACTCGGCGGTTGCCGTATACGTTTCGATCTGATTTTTCTGTCACGGAGGATGGAGAAGTTGGATCATTGGGAACATGCGTTTTAGGGAGAAGGAGCTCCAATGGTACGCATCGCCAAGCAAACCGACCCCGTAAAACTGGAGGAGCTGAGAGTTAAAATTAACGATCAGCGTTATCTCCGGGTTGCGATAGATCTGATTGCCATTAAACTGTCAGATGAAATAGTTAATCGCAATGGGAATAAAAATGAGTACAAAACCTAAGAACAGGGATCGTCGAGGGCGCCGCAAAGGCGGAACCCGGCGGTCTGATTCACCTCGGCGTCCTGATCGGCCGAAACCGCCATGCAGTATTTGCGGTGAACCGATTCAGGACATTACTTCTGCCCTGTCCAGGCCGACAGACGGTACACCGGTTCATTTTGACTGTGCACTGAAATCAGTGACCGATAAATTGAATCCCGGGGAAGGGGAGAAGGTTATTTATCTCGGGAAAGGAAGCTTTGCTGTTGTGGAGCTAGAGGCCTATCAGAAAAGATTGTTGAAGATTTCCAGCCGTATTGACTGGGAGAATCTGGAAGAAAAATCTGAATGGCGCCGGGAATTAATGGCTGACTTGAAATAAGTTACCCATAATGAAATAAAAAAGCCGCCGGCAGGCGGCTTTTTTGTTCACTTTAACTTCTACATACCCTGAAGATCTCGAAGCAATTTGAACGCCCTTTCTCTGACAACCCTGTTGTATCCCTGACGGGCGTCGGCAATCTTTGCAATTTCTTCAAATACCATGGGGTCGCTGATGCCGCCCTCCCGGTTGGATACATTTTCCACTGACTGAAGAAATGTATAGGCAAAGTTGTTATCTTTGTTTATAGCGGTCTGTCGGTAAATGGCAGCGGCCATGGATCGGTTTCTTGCGCGTTTATCTTCCACTTCGATATTGGATATGGCCAGGATGGCCTCAGACATTACCATAGGTTCAGGGTCGGTCAGCAACATGGAATTAAGCTCTCTTGCCGCCTCTTCTGTTCCAAGCTCCCCAAGTATACGGGCCGCTTCCCGCCTGACATCAGGGAAGTCATTCAGGACATGTCCCTGCTCTCTGACAACATTGGTAGTTCCCTCTCCACCGAGGTTTCCGAGTAATGCCACTATTTCAGGGTTATCAGCGGCAGTTCCGTCTTCCACCATCTGTGAAATATCGGAAAGAGCTATCATTTTCATATCTCTATCAGGAGATGCGGCTTCAGCCTTGATTATCTGTGTTTTGATGGCACTTTGAAGGTACAGTTCTTCAATAGTCTGCTCATTTTCCTGGGCCGTCAAAGGCATGCTCAGCAATAATAATGCTGATAAAATGCTGATTGTGCTGATTTTCATATGAAGCTCCCTTTCTATTTCTTACTTTTATCTATTCTATTGTATCGGCGTGAAATGTCTATAACCACAGGTTCATTCCCATACGGTGATTTTCCAATTATTATCATTTTTTTCCAATTGGTATAGTTTCGCTCTCGTTCCCTCGAAAGACGAATAGGCAACCACCTTTGTTTCCCCGACAAATATAATTTCACCCAGTACTGCCCGGGAACGGCTGGGTACAACAACCCAGTCGAAATAATCTCTGAGGTTTTTCAAGACAATTCCATTGTCTTTCAGCTGAGGGTATTCGTTTATTGCATCGAGAACTTCTTGAGAATTATATTTTCTGATGTAACCGGAGGAGAGGTATTTCAGCCAGCGATCGTACTGTTTTTTTGATATAACCTGGTTCAGTTCCTTGATAAGGGCTTCAATCTCATCAAAAGTCTGCTGGTACAATTCCTCGGAAACCTGGTAGTGATCTTCTTCAGCAGCAGCCTCGGGTTCAGGCTCAGGGGCAGGTTCGGCTTCAGGTTTACTCTCTTCCTGGACTGCTGGAGCAACAGGTTCCTGGACTACAGGTTCTGCCTGCACAGGTTCTGCAGGCTTTTCTGAAACGCAGGAATAAAAAAATAGTCCTGCAAAAAGAAGGATTGAGAGTATTATTTTCATACACTGTAATTGTATGATGGTGTCTGACAATGAGTCAAACACAAAAACATCGTAATAAACGGAGATAGTAATTAATTTATGGTAAAAGCAGTGTTCCCCGGTTCATTCGATCCCCCTACTTATGGGCATCTGAATATCATCACCCGCGGGGCGGTGTTGTTCGATTCACTGGATATTGTTGTTGCGGTAAACTCCCAGAAAAAACCGTTGCTCAAAGCCGATGTAATAAAAACTCTTTTTGAAGAACAGCTTCAAACGATGAACCTGAATGATGTGAAAGTCGTTATTTATGATGGCCTTATCGTTGATTACTGCCGGACTGTAGGGGCTGCTGTACTTCTCAGGGGCGTGAGATCTTCTGCTGATTTCAACTATGAGTTTGAATTATCCATATTAAATAAACAGCTTGATGAAAAAATTGAAACTGTGTTGATACCCACTGAACCCAGATATTTCGTTCTCAGATCCAGTACAATCAAGGAATTGCTGAATTTGGGTGGAGATATTTCAGCTATGGTGCCCCCGGCGGTGGAAAGTGCCCTGTTAAAACAACGGGAACAGGAAACTTGATGTTTTTGACAGTTCTGTAGTACTTGACGGAAATCGGGGGTCAATATAGTATGACCACCGCAAAATGATATCAGTGAGGAAATAAATGGCGGTACCAAAATACCGAACATCTAAGGCCAGAAGCCGCCGGCGACGCTCAATTAATATGAGAATCGCCGTCCCCAGCCTTATCACATGTTCCAACTGCGGAAACAAAGTATTGCGGCACCGTGTGTGTCCCAAATGCGGTTTTTACAAAGGTAACCAGATTATCGAACCCGAAGATATGGGTTGATTAAGTCTAAGGAGTATTAAATGAGCACCGATCTATTCGACAAACTGAAAGATCTCATCGCCGATAAGCTTGAGGTTGAAAAAGACAAGATTGCCCTGGAATCAAGGTTCCGTGAAGATCTTGGAGCAGACAGTCTCGACACTTATGAGCTGCTTTACGCTATCGATTCTGAACTTGGCGTTTCCGTTCCTGACGAGAAAGCCACCGAATTCGAGAAAGTTTCAGATGCCCTGAATTTCATCGAGGAGCAGCTGAAAGACAAGGAATAGTGAGAATTCCTTCTCGTGCTCTCGAGGTTCCTCCTCTGAGAACACCGACTGTGAGCATTTCACGACGGAAAGAATTATCGCTTTTTCAGAAAAAAGCTGGATTGAGGTTCAGAAGGTTCGATCTTCTGGACCTCGCTTTTTGTCACAGGTCTTATGTTAATGAAACTTCTGAGGAAATCGATAATAACGAGAGACTTGAGTTTCTTGGAGATTCCGTTCTCGGAATAGTTGTTGCTGACTACCTCTTCAGATTACTTCCCGATCGGCCGGAAGGCGATCTCGCTAAAGTTAAATCTCATGTTGTCAGTGAGGATGCTCTGACTGAAATTGCCTTGAATCTTGGTATTGATTCAATTGTTCATGTAGGCAGAGGTGAAGAAATCTCAGGCGGTCGGACAAAAAAAGCATTACTCTCTGATTCAATGGAAGCTCTTATCGGTGCCTGGTACCTGGATGCCGGCTACGAAAAGGCTGCCCGATTTATTCTTTATTATCTCAAAGACCCCATAAACAGGGTTTTGGCCAATAAACACCGTAAAGATTACAAAACACTGCTCCAGGAAATTGTTCAAAAACGATTTCATAGCTACCCCAGGTATGTTCTGGACCGAAAAACCGGCCCGGATCATCAGCGTATATTCTGGATGAACGTTGTTGTTAATGAAAAGGTATTCGGTCCGGGGGAGGGTGCCAACAAGAAGTC
>QNBK01000072.1 GCA_003644105.1 Spirochaetota bacterium
CCCGGGCCAGATCGTCACCGATAATCAGCCCTGATCCCCTGTTAATAATTCCTGTACTGATGAGCTCTCTGACAGTATCGATACTGTAGGATGCCCCCCCCCGGCGTATTTCACCATCCCAGATATCTGCTCCATCGAAATCTTTCAGTGCTAATTCCAGCATGGCAATCCTGTCTTTATCCGATG
Source organism: Spirochaetota bacterium (assembly GCA_003644105.1). Taxonomy (GTDB): domain Bacteria; phylum Spirochaetota; class Spirochaetia; order DSM-2461; family DSM-2461; genus UBA2779. The sequence continues at coordinate 187 of QNBK01000072.1, forward strand.
CACCGCCTAGGCTTTTTTTTAATGGGGACCGGGCGGCCGGGATGAAAATAATCCTTTGGTAGCCGAGTTTCAAAACATCTGCCGCCAGGGCCAGATGACCATTGTGAACAGGATTAAATGAACCTCCCAGCAAGGCTGTCTTCACCGTACCGCAGAGCCCCACTCGATAAAGGAATCTATCAGTTCATTCAATCCGTCCCGGGTATAAACGGAAACCCCCAGAACCTTTTCGTTGGGAAATGCGGACTTCAACATACTGAATTTCTCACCTGATTCATCAAGATCGGTTTTGGAGCCCACAATAATTCGCCGTTTGTCCGGGAGATGTTCGTCAAAATTCTTAAGCTCTTCCTCAAGAATCCTGACTGCATGTTCCGGGTCTTCCTCACCGAGATCGGTAATAAAGGCTAAAGAACCTGAACGCCGGATATGACGAAGAAACTTATGACCCAGCCCCGCTCCTTCGGAGGCACCTTCTATCAGGCCGGGAATATCGGCAATCACAACCTCCGTATCAACCCGGCGGAGAACGCCCAGACTCGGTATCTTTGTGGTAAAAGGGTAAGCCCCGACTTTGGAGTTAGCCGCGGTAAGAGCGTTGATGAGGCTGGATTTTCCTGCACTGGGAAGGCCCACAAGGCCGATATCGGCAATCAGAGCCAGTTCCAGACTCACATCCCTGACAGCTCCGGGCTTTCCATCCTGGGAATAGGTGGGTTTCTGATTCCGGGAAGTCCGGAAGTGCCAGTTACCCAGCCCTCCGATACCGCCTTTGAGAAAAGTCCATACCTCCCCCTCGATGTCCGATGAAAAATCATGGAGGGTTTCGCCGGTTTCAGTATCACGGATCACCGTACCCGGTGGAACGGGGATAACCATGTCATCGCCGTTCTTACCGTGCATTTTCCGGCCTTTGCCGGGCTCACCATGTTTTGCTTTTAAAACATGTTTACGTCGGAGATGGGCCAGGGTGGAGAGATTACGGCGGGTGATGAATACAACATCACCGCCTTTTCCCCCATCTCCGCCGTCAGGTCCGCCCCGGGGGACGTACTTCTCACGGCGAAAGGAAGCGCTGCCGGCTCCACCATCGCCGGAGAACACCTCGAAGCGGGTCTCGTCGACGAAGGCGGACATCAGAGGTCAGCTCTCAGTGACGATGGAGACCCGCTTTTTACCTTTTTTGAAATGGTAAAGCACGGTTCCTGTCAATTTTGCGAATAAAGTATCATCTTTTCCCCGGCCGACATTTTCACCGGGATGGATGCGGGTTCCCCGCTGACGGATAAGAATGGTACCCGCCGTAACTTTCTGACCGCCGTAGCGTTTAACACCCAGTCTCTGGGCATTTGAATCGCGGCCGTTCTTGGAAGAACCGCCACCTTTTTTATGAGCCATTGTCTATCTCCTCTAAGCTCACCGTTATCGCACCGGGAAATTCCTCGTCGATATCGGCCAGGGCCAGCATCAGGGTATCAGTCACCCCTCGCAGCCACTCATCCGTGTCTCCGGGCCGCTGAATTATCACCAGGGAGAGGTTCCCCGGTTTCAGCGCTGCACCGTCGACTGTCCATCCCGTACGCGATGACACAAGGCGTGCCGTGGTACGGGCCAACAGGGTTACCGCCGCACAGGCAGGATCGGCCCCCTTGAGAGCGTAGCCTGCGTGTCCTGAAAGGTTCATCCGGCTCAAGCAGCCGTTACCGTCCAGAACTACAGCGATCTTCACCATCGTATTATCCTTAACCGGTAATCTCGTTTACCTTGAGAAAGGAATACTTCTGACGGTGTCCCTGGCTGCGGTGATAACCTTTGCGTCTTTTGAACTTCAGCACGTGTACCTTGGTTCCTTTGACAGTCCCACCGACGGTCGCCGTAATTTTGGCGCCTTTGACATAGGGTTGCCCGATTTGGGGACCCTTGTCGCCTGAAAGCATCAGTACAGTATCGAATTCCACCGTTTTACCGGCTTCTTCACCGAGAAGATCCACCTTGATCAGGCTGCCCTTCTCCACTTTGTACTGTTTGCCCTTGATTTCTACCAGAGCGTACATTGTAATCAGACCTCAGTCATATTAAAGTCACGCCTTGTGGGGCGCACCGGCCATGTATAGCATCTGTGAGGACTTATGGTCAACCGATGCTGATCATTTCAATGGGCGATACCCCTTCCGGGGCCCGGGCTTTCCGCTTGTACTCCTCCCCCGGCTCCGCCGGGGTCCGGGGTACCGCTGCAATCCCTATCGCTTTTACATTGACTCGATATAAGGGATATTCAGCAGCCGGAATCCGCTTTTCAAAGTTGTGAGCACAGCACCGGCCAGAGCCATACGGCTGGCGGCCAGTTCGGGATTTTCGGCTTTGGCGATGGGAACATCATGGTAGTATCGGCTGAATTCCCTGGCAATTTCGTACAGACCGGCTGCCAGAATGGAGGGATCGAGTTTTTCCGCCGCCCGGGAGACAAGCTCGGGGAACTCGGAAATCAACCGGGTGAGGTCCCATTCATCCCGGCGGTCCAGGAGAGCCGGATTCACCGCCGCAGAGCGTACCGCTTCGGGAGCTTTGGCAATCAGACCGCTCACCCGGGCCACCATGTACTGCAGGTAGGGTCCGGTGTTGCCGTTGAAGGCCAGGGATTCCTCCGGGTTGAAAATCATATCCTTGGTGGGTGACACCTGAAGAAGAAAATAATGCAGAGCGGCAACGGCGATTTTTTCAGCCGTAGCCGGTGCATCATCCACGTCGTTCTCACGTCCCTTCTCTTTTATTTCTTTCAGAGCCAGACTGGAAAGCCTATCGATCAGGTCGTCGGCATCAACAACAGTGCCCTCACGGGACTTCATCCTGCCCTCGGGGAGGTTCACCATGCCGTAGGAAAGATGCCTTAATTTATCAGCCCAGGGAAAACCCAGCTTCTGCAGGGTATAGAAGAGCACCCGGAAATGGTATTCCTGTTCACTTCCCACCACGTAGATGAGCTGGTCGAAGGGCCATTCTTCATGCCGGCTGATGGCCGTACCCAGATCCTGGGTTATGTACACAGAAGTTCCATCCGAGCGCAGAAGCACCTTGGTATCCAAGCCGATATCTTCCATATCAATACGAACCGAACCATCCTTATCCTTGTAGAGAACACCGGAGTCCAGGCCTTTTAAAACTTCATCCTTTCCCATGAGGTAGGTTTCACTTTCCCTGTAGATACGGTCGAAGCTCACCCCGGTTCTCTCATAGGTGGCGTTGATACCGTCAAGAGCCCAGTTGTTCATGGTGAGCCAGAGCTTTCGAACCTCTTCATCCCCGGCCTCCCAGGCCTGAAGCATGGTCTGAGCCTGTCCATCAGCGCTCTTGTCTTCTTTGGCCCACTGGGAAAACTTCACATACAGATCGCCGACAAAACGGTCGCTCTTCACACCGAGGCTCTCGGGACTTTCTCCATTACCGAACTTCTGATAGGCCAGCATGGATTTGCAGATATGCACCCCCCGGTCGTTTACCAGGTTCACCTTCTGCACATCCGCACCCCGGGACGCGATGATTCTGGCACAGCTTTCACCGAGAATATCGTTTCTCAGATGGCCCAGATGCAGAGGCTTGTTGGTGTTGGGGCTGGAGAATTCAACCATCACTTTGCGTCCGGTCAGTTCATCCCCCGAGCCCCATTTATCCCCGAAGGATTCAATATTTTCCAGTAAGCGGGAGATGGCAGCAGCCCTGTCTATACGGATATTCAGATATGGCCCGGCAACTGATACTCCGGCCTCTTCTCCCCCCAGTTCACCGGCGATTTCTCCTGCCAGAGCCGGCGGAGCTTTTTTAAAATCTTTTGCAAAGGGAAAGAGAGGATAGGATAAATCACCCATGTTGCTATCAGGCGGTTTACCGACACTCAGACTTTTTGAAAAACCTTTTGAATCAATACCGGCGGTACCCGCCATATTTTCAAGAACAGAGAGAACTCTCCCGGTCCACATAGCTTTAATATCTTTCAACTCAAGTCTCCTGCCCGCATTCGATCACAGAAGGGTAACGAGGGTCAAGAAAGCGAGCGTTTCTCTTCCAGATCGACAAGATCGGTTAACAGATTGGAACTGTTATCAACAATATTCAGTACTTCCTGAAGGTTGATACGGAACGTACTGTTCCCCTGCCCTCCGATTTCAGCCATATTGGAAAGAGTATCGTAACTTCCGCCGTTACCGGCGAGTATACCTTTAAGAAGCCGGGCCATTGCCTTTAAATCCCCGATCAGAGGTAACACAATATTCTGACTCTCCCGGTCCAGCTGAATAATCAGATCCTGAAGCCGGCTCACCGTATCCTCTCCGATGGAAGCCTCCCGCCGCAGTTCCGCATGACGAATTCCGTATTCACCATCCGGCCGCAGACGGTTCTCAAATCCCCGGATTTTATCGGGTATTTTCAGAAATCTGCCAAAAACCTCATCGTACTCCCGTCGGTTGTCTTTTTTGTAGAATTTCCCGTCTATCTTAACCAGGTTCAGGGCGTGATAGAGACGACCCTGGAATATATCAAGAAACAAAGTCCGGACCGCCGCAAAGCTCGATTCATGCCGGGGCTGAATATTATCTGGAAACTCCACACCCCGGTAGCCGGGAACCGGAGGAATCAGATCCAGCCCCCAGAGTACTGTCAGTCCCCGGAGAATCTCAGAAAGACGCTTCCTGTCATACCACACATGGTATTTAATCATCAAACGCTCTCTCCAGAACTTTTTGAACACCCTGAACCAGTCGTCCCCTCCGGCCACCGGCCTCGGGGCATACTGAATATCTTCTGCCAGAGTTTTCAGCAGGTTGGTCCATGGAATCTCAGAATTTATTTTTCTCACGATATCCAGGGCTGCCGCAGCACGGTCCATTCTCTCGGTGAGTTCCAATTCAAGCCGGTCTTCACTGTCGGATATTCGGTCCTGAAGTTCAAAGAGAAACATGGTTTCCAGCAGGGTTGTCGATGGAGGGGACTTGAACGCATGAAGAGCATCCCCCAGTTCCAGCAGAGGATCTTTCAGCTTGCGGAGGGAAGCCGGACCCCCGGCACTCTGCTCCCCCGGAGGGAAGAGATTGAGGATTCTTTCATAGGGATATCTGACGAGGGTTTTCAGTCGGGCCAGGGTTACCGTATGGGCGGACATCCGACGGCGCCGATCTGGAACGATATCTTCCATTATCCCATCAAATATGGAATCCATCTGCCGTTTGATTTCCACCGGCAGGGCATCGGGAGTAACATTTGACAGTTTTTCGGGATCCGGTTCATTCTCAAGGCGAATTTTAATATCTTCAAACTCCAATCTACCCAGAAGTGCATAAAAATCCGGTTTATCTCCTTCCATCGCCCTTGCAAGAGGGCGGCGGAAAACATCCATTGCCGAACGGAGCTTCGCAATAGACTGATACATTTTGGGGCTTACCAATTCCCGATGGTAATCTATGAGTCCTGGAGAAGCCCGCTCAACTTTCCTTTGAATTTTATGAAGTAGATACTCCTCGGTCATCTTGTGCCGGCTGCGGCCGGTGAATATGCCGATCAGAATAATCCGGATACGGGCAAAAAATGAGAGTTCTGCAAATTCCCTGTCAAGAACAACATGCTGACCGGTAGAGGCATCATCCAGACGCATCGGTTCTTCGTTAAGATCCTGAGTATCTCCGATTTTCATTAACATGGACCGTCTCTCGTCCCGGGATATCTCCCGGGCGAGACGGTCGAAAACAGATTCCATACGTTAAGGATATCACTAAACTTCATTTACGTCGGAATTTTGTGTGCCGGGAAGTGGATTTACTGCAATTTTTTTCGTTTTCAGGTACCTGATGCCATGTACTGCAGCAGCAGCAGCACTGGTTGTTGTTGTATAGGCAATTTTCCGGGCTACCGCCTCGGTACGCATATCCTCATCATCAATCTGACTGTATCGGCCGCTGGGGGTATTGATGAGCAGCTGGATTCTCCCCGACCTCATATGATCGACGACGTTGGGATGCCCCTCGTGAACTTTGAGTATCACCTCCGGAAAAATGCCTCTCTCAAAAAGAAAGTCAGCCGTTCCTCTGGTGGCGCAGATATCAAATCCAAGTTCAAAGAGCTCTCTTGCAACAGGAAGAATTGTCTCCCTGTCTCTCCTGTTTACCGAGATAAAAACACGGCCTTCGTCAGGCAGCCGGGAGTTCACCGCATCCTGAACCTTTGCAAAAGCCTCACCGAAAGTAGCACCGGTTCCGATGGCCTCTCCGGTGGATTTCATCTCCGGCCCCAGTACAGGATCCAGCCCTGCAAAGCGGTCGAAAGAAAACACCGCTTCCTTAACCGCCCAGCCGGTAAGACAGCGTCCTTCGCCAAATCCCTTTTCATCCACAAGTCCCTGGGATGTCAGAGATTCTCCTTCCCAGACTTTAACAGCGGCGCCGATAATATCCACTCCCGAGACCTTACTTAAAAAGGGTACGGTTCTGGATGCCCTGGGATTTACCTCAATCAGATAAAGGGTGTTGTCTTTTACGGCAAACTGAATATTCAAAAAACCGACAATTTCAAACTCTCCGGCTATCTTCCCGGCAGCGTCCTTCATTGCGGTAAGTATCTGGGGGGTTGATTTGTACGGTGGAAAAACCGCAGCTGAATCTCCTGAATGGATTCCCGCTGCTTCTATATGCTGAAGTATGCCGCCGATGTAGATATTTTCCCCGTCGCAGATCGCATCCAGATCGTATTCAAATGCATCTTCAAGAAACTGATCCACCAGCACCGGCCGCTGAGCGGATATGGGGATATCTCTGGAAAAAAACTTCTCCAGTTCCTCCTGGCTATAGGCAATCATCATACTGCGGCCGCCTAAGACAAAGGACGGCCGCAGGAGAACCGGAAAACCGATCTGCCGGGCAAAAATAACGACATCCTTCCGGGAGAAAGCACTGCGGTTCTCCGGCTGCCTGAGGCCGATTTTTTCAACAGCCTCGGCAAAAAGCTGCCTATCTTCACTCCGCCGGATCTGATTAACACTGGTGCCTACAATTTCCGCCCCGGCTGACTCAAGCTCTTCGGCCATGTTCAGCGGTGTCTGACCTCCCAGCTGAACCACAACCCGGTCGGTATTTTCTTTGGCCAGGACATCCTTGACATGTTCGGCGGTAAGAGGTTCCAGATAGAGACGGCTGGAAGTGTTGTAGTCTGTGGACACCGTCTCGGGATTGCTGTTTACCATGATTGTTTTCTTCCCCTGATTCCTCCAGGCCATGGAGGCCAGGGTACAACAGGTATCGAACTCCAGCCCCTGGCCGATGCGGTTGGGGCCGGATGAAATAATAATCACACCCTCAGAGCCGATGGGATTCCCCTCATCGGTTTCACCCCATGTGGAGTAAAAATACGGGGTGGCGGCTTCAAACTCCCCGGCACATGTATCTACCAGGTGATAACTCGGTTTCAGATTCTCTTTTACTCTGAGCTGCCCGAGGTCATCAACAGAAAAACCGGAAACAAGGGCAATTCGCTCATCCGACAGACCGGCCCGCTTGGATTCGATGTACAACCCGGCATCAATACCGCACTTCCCGGCTGCATCAAGTCGATCTTCAAGCTCCACCTGCAGTGTGAGCTGATATAAAAACCAGGGATCGAATCCCGACTTTTCTGCAACATCATCCAGCGCCTGGGAACCCTCTCGTTTGAGAGCGGAAAAAGCGGCCATCAGTCGGTGGGGATGGGCACTCCCCAGGATGGCATTTTCCTCATCTTCAGAAATGCCGAGCTCAGTAAACCCGTCAAAACCGGCTTCCGCTGCCCGGATAGCTTTGTTCATCGCTTCCAGAGCTGTACGCCCCAGGGCCAGAGATTCCCCCACGGATTTCATCTGAGTACCCAGAGACCCGTAGGCTGTGGGAAACTTTTCACTTTCAAAACGGGGAACCTTCACCGCGCAGTAATCCAGAGCCGGCTCGAAGGCCAGGGTTGTTTTACCCGTAATTTCATTGAGCACCTCATCCAGGGTGTAGCCCACCGCCAGTTTGGCCGACCCCCGGGCGATGGGAAACCCTGTGGCTTTGGACGCCAGGGCCGAAGACCGGGAAACCCGTGGATTCATCTCGATAACAACCATGCGACCTGTACCCGGCTGGACGGCGAACTGCACGTTGGACCCTCCGCAGTCCACACCGATGGCCCGGAGTATATCGATTGCGGCAGTTCTCATTTTCTGATATTCAACATCCGGGAGAGTCTGAGCCGGAGCGATGGTAATGCTGTCCCCGGTGTGGGTACCCATGGGGTCGATATTTTCGATGGAGCAGACAATCACCGCGTTGTCCGAGGAGTCCCTCATCACCTCCAATTCGAATTCCTTCCAGCCGATCAGGGATTCTTCAATCAGGGCCTCACCGGTGGGACTCTCCCGGAGGGCCTTCTCCACCAGAGCATCAAGCTCATCAGGGGCGTAGGCAATGGAACCGCCCATTCCGCCCAGGGTGAAGCTGGGCCGAATAATAATGGGAAAACCGATTTTCTCCGCTGTGGCCCCGGCCGCAGCAACACTCCTGCAGGATGCGGATTGCGGAGATTCCAGTCCCAGGGACTCAACAACTTTTTTAAATTCCGATCGGTCCTCAGCCAGATTGATGGACTCTCTGGATGCACCGATTACTTCAACCCCGTACTTCTCCAGTATCCCCAGAGCTTCCAGTTCCAGGGTGAGGTTCAACGCCGTCTGCCCGCCCATAGTGGAGAGCAGAGCGTCAGGTTTTTCTTTCTGGATGATGGCCTCAATATACTCCGGCGTTAAAGGCTCAACGTAGATGCTGTCCGCCAGTCCGGGAGTCGTCATTACCGTGGCGGGGTTGGGATTTACCAGAACCACACGGTAGCCCTCTTCCTCCAAAGCCCTTACCGCCTGGGTACCTGAGTAGTCGAACTCGCAGGCCTGACCGATAACGATGGGACCGGATCCGATTATCATGATAGTTTTAATATCTGTTCTTGCAGGCATGGTTTATCCTTGTTTCCCGGGATTTGCAGGGCTGGAAGTAAGCGTTTCGTTGAGTGTTTCCAGAAAAGCATCGAATACCCAGGACGAATCCACCGGACCCGGGGATGCCTCAGGATGATGCTGAACACAGAGCAGTTTCATTTCTTTATTTTCCAAACCCTCGATACTTCCGTCGTTGGCATTACGAAAGCGCACAGCCAGGCCTTCGGGCAGACTGTTCTCATCTACCGCGAAACCGTGGTTCTGACTTGTAACGAATACACGTCCGGTTTTCTCATCCCGCACCGGATGGTTCAGTCCATGATGGCCAAAACTCATTTTATAGGTGGAACCGCCGGCGGCACGGGCCAGAATCTGATGTCCCAGGCATATCCCCCAGAGAGGAAGCTTTCCCATAAGCTCTTTGGCGATAGCCGCCGGACCTTCCAGAGGTTCGGGGTCGCCGGGACCGTTGGACAGAAGCAGAGCATCAGGTTTCAGCTCCAGAACATCTTCCACCCGGGAGTCAGAGGGAAGCACCGATATCCGGCATCCCCTGGCATTAAGCTCCCGGATGATATTCATCTTCACTCCGCAGTCCAGCAGGGCCACATGAGGAGCGCCGTTTTCATTGAAGATTTCCAGCTTTCCGGTTCCCACCTCGCCGGTTAGATTCAGTCCCGCCATCTTGGGGATGGCCCTTACGAAGTCCTGCACCTTTGCAAACTCCGGACTGAGCTGTGATATCACATCTGCCCTGACGATAACCGCGTTCCGGCTCCCTTCATTTCTCAGTTTGAGTGTGAGGCCCCGGGTATCCACATCCGAAATCCCGCAGATACCGTTTTCTTTGAGAAAATCATCCAGTTTCTGCCGGCCTTCAGGAACAGGACCGTCGTAGAAGACGCGTACCACGAGTCCGCCTGCTTTGACGGTTTTCACTCTGCCCGGATTCTCGGGTCCGACTTCCGACCACTTATCATCATCGCCGTAGTTACCGATATGCGGGTATGTGAACAGCACGATCTGCCCGGTGTACGAAGGATCGGTGAGAATCTCATGATAACCTGTCATTCCGGTGTTGAAGATGAGTTCTCCGCTGAAACCGCTTACTTCACTTTCCAGGTTCTCAGCTTCCGGGGGTGTCGCGCCGAACCACTTTCCCGGCCAGATGCTGCCGTCGTCGAGTATCAGATACGCATTGGGATTCATAAGTACAGAATGTATATTTATGCATATTTAGTCAATATTTATACAGTTTATTTTTATTAACTCTCGCTCAAATCACCTGCAGGCATCCTCCCGAACTTATCGGAAGCTGTAAATCATGTAATAAAGAAGCACTGAAAGTAAAAAAACCGCATAGCCGATGAGCAGAAACTTCCTGGTGAAACTCGAATAATTATCAGTATTTTTATCAGTTACATAAATTTTATAGGCGATCAGATTGGCCAGAGACCCGAACAGACTTCCGAATCCCCCGGCATTCACCCCCCAGAGCAGCGCCTGCCAGTTGTCCGTGAAGTCAGCAAAAAGCAGAGTGGCCGGAACATTGCTGATAATCTGACTCACCAGGGAAGAGAGAAGGAAGACATGCCCGTTGTTCCCTACGGCCCCTTCAAAGAGGGTCTGGAGATTGTCGGCAATTCCGAAGAAAAAGAGAAAACTGATCAGAAGGGAATAATCTACCTTGAGAACTTTCCGATCTGTAATCAGCGGGTATACGACAACAACCAGGGCGGCGTAAACAGGCAGAACATGAAGAACCGACAGCAGTACAACGATGAGAAGCAGGCCGTACACCAGGGCTGACTTACTGATTTTCCCGGGTGAAGCAGACACGCTCTCTGTTCTTTTCGTTCTTATGAGAAGGGAGGCTGCTATCAGCAATACAAGAAAAAAAAGTGAAAACGGTGCGATGACTCTGAGAAAGGAAGCCAGGTTAAGATCATAGGTCCAATAAATATACAGGTTCTGCGGATTCCCGAAAGGTGTCAGAGCCGAACCGGCATTGGCCGCCAGAGCTTCCAGAATAACAAGAATATCCTTACGTCTGACATTCAGGGCCAGAGTGAGGGGGACAACAACAATCAGTGCCGCATCGTTGGTGATCAGCATCGAAAGAAGAAATGTGGAAAGAACGAGTTTCAGGGGAACGGCCCGGCC
>QNBK01000073.1 GCA_003644105.1 Spirochaetota bacterium
AACCACTGAAACCCTCAATTCTGAATTGAGCTTAGGAGAAGAGACATGTTACATGAACCTGCGGCCCGTGAGGAGGCAGAAGATTTTGCTGCTGAATACAAAACAAAACTTGGCCTTCGAATGTTCTTTGTTTATGCAACGGTATTTGCCGGCTTTGTGGCCATCAATACTTTTGCACCATCAATTATGGGGGCCATATTTCTCTTTGGACTGAATTTTGCCATATTCTATGGTTTTTTTCTAATTATTCTCGCCGTTGTTCTAGGTGTTATTTACAACAACATGTGTACGGCAAAAGAGAAGGAGCTGAATAAATGATTTACGATCCAGCTCCCCTTGCCGTTATTCTTTTTATCAGTATCGTCGCTCTTGTCCTTGGTATTTCCATCTACTTCGCCCGTAAGACCAGTTCTGCCAAAGGATATTTTGCTGCAGGAGGAACCATTCCCTGGACGGTTAACGGTGTCGCCTTTGCCGGAGATTATCTGTCGGCAGCCAGCTTCCTCGGCATCTGTGGACTCATAGCCACAGTCGGTTATGATGGTTTTCTCTATTCAATCGGCTACCTTGCCGGATGGATGGTGGCACTTTTTGTTGTGGCAGAACCTTTGAAAAGGCTGGGAAGGTACACTTTTGCCGATGCCCTGGATGCCAAGTTCAATTCCAAAGGCATTCAGCTTATGGCCGGTATCAGTACTTTGGTCGTATCCATCTTCTATCTGATACCCCAGATGGTTGGAGCCGGTGCTCTAGTGACTCCTCTTCTGGGACTACCCCACTGGGCCGGTGTTGTTATCGTCGGTGCCATTGTAACGTTCATCGTTGCTACCGCCGGAATGAAATCAACAACATATGTTCAATTTATCAAAGGCACCTTACTCATTATCTTCTCCTTTATTCTGGTTGTTGTGCTTCTGAACAAAGGTCTTGATACCACTCCGGATTATGAACGTTACCGGATACCAGAGGTGGTGAAGGCAGAGCTTAGCGGAGAGAAGGTTAATGCTGCCGGTAACGGATATCTTGTGAAAGGTCAGGTAACATCCGGAGATTATACATTGGTAGTCCTGGAGAAAGCCGGTCTCAGAAGCTGGTGGAACCTTGATACATCCGGAGATTCACCGGTGCTGATGGAAGCTGTTTCTAAAACTCAAACCTCTGGTGGAGAAATCCTGTATAACGGAGCAATTAAAACCGAGAGAAAATTCCATCCGGTAGGCAGGATGAGCCGGATATATCTTGATGGAGAAAATGTTGAGAAAACCGGGAAGCTGAATGTTATATCCTATCTCAGGGCAATTCAAAATGGGCAGGTGATACGCTACGCAAAAAAACACATCGTGTTTGAAGGCGACAATGTTACGGTCTGGGCCCAGAATCCCACTTCCGGAGCGGAGTTTCTGCGTCCGGGCCTGAAATACAAACTCGGAGAAGGAGCCAGTATTTTCTCCAAACTGGATTTTGTATCTCTGATGCTGGCCCTGTTCCTCGGAACTGCTGCCCTTCCCCACGTTCTGATTCGTTACTACACCGTACCCAGTCCTCGGGATGCCAGACGGTCCACCATTGTGGCTATTGCCGCCATAGGGTTCTTTTATATCCTCACCCTTTATATGGGCCTCGGAGCAGCTACAAGCGGCGTTCTTGATGTAGAATCAAGTAATATGGCCGCTCCCCTGCTGGCAAAAAGCTTCGGTACATTTCTTTTTGCTATCATATCCGCCATCGCTTTTGCAACTGTTCTTGGTACAGTCAGTGGTTTAATCGTCGCTTCCTCGGGAGCTGTTGCCCACGATCTGATGGATAGGTTTGCTGAAGTAAAATTCACCGATAAAGGAAAAGTAAAAGCGGCCAAGTTTACAGCCGTTATAGTCGGCGGCGTGGCAATCCTTCTCGGGATACTGTTTAAAGGGATGAATGTATCATTTCTGGTCGGCTGGGCCTTCGCCGTTGCGGCTTCTGCAAACCTGCCTTCTATCGTGATGATGCTGTTCTGGAAAAAAACAACAGCCCAGGGAATCACATACTCCATTCTTGTTGGTGCAATCTCCGCACTTACATTGATACTTCTATCACCAAGTATGTTTGAACGTTATGGTATTGATGCTGCCAATGCTCCAATTCCTTTTGATAATCCGGGAATAATCTCAATACCATTGAGTTTTATCACAATTATTGTTGTATCACTGCTCACTCAGAAAAAATCTGAAACATAGTCGTCCGGGTTTACCGAGGAAGGAAACAGTAAAATATCTGAAACAAATCTCCTGGCAATGAATGCAGCAATTGAAGCGGCTTCATGCCGGTGTCTCATTGGCAAGTTGGTGTGCTAATGTACTCTTGATTCCAGAACTTCCGTCACAGATCCCTATGCATTGGAGAATAAACGGGCAGGTGGACCGCTGGGGAGATAAAAAACAATATGATATGGCTCGGGGTTTTAGGATCATTATTTTGGGGTTTGATGACCTGGCTTCCGAATATAGACCCGGGCAGAGCTAATTAAAGACGTTTGGAAAATCGTATAGAGTTCTCCGGGGGCTCCTGGTTACTTTTATAATCTTTCTCTCCTGGATTACTGTTATTGTCTCAATGAATGGCAGCCTCAACGTTGTATTATTCTTCAAAGTCTTCATGGGAATAACGTTTGTTGTAATCGGTAACTTGCTCACGAGAATCTGTCCAAACTGGTTGATAGGAATTAAGAACTGTTATCTGGAAAAAGATACATAGGATTGGCGGCTATCTGATGGTTGCAGCAGGAGATCGTTTATCATCAGCGGTATTTTTCTTCCCGGATCTCAGGGATTATGGATACCGATAACCGTTTTACCCGGAGGAGCGGTTTTTGATATTATTTATTCTGCCGTTCTATGGAAGAAATCCCATAGCGATTCCACTCCATAACTCTAGTTTCCCCAGAGAATAATTCTGCGGTTTTCAGCTTCAACAATGGAAACCTTCACACCGTAAAGTTCTGTAAGCTTATCCGGTACCAGCATATCATCCGACTTTCCCATCAGGGGATTTCGCCCCTGATGGAGCAAAACAACAAAGTCCGCCAGACGAGTAACAATATCCGGCTCATGTGAGCTGATAATCAGCGTGATTCCCGATGACTTCAGCTTACTCAGTATCTCCATAACCCGTTCCCGGTTAGCGGGATCCAGGTGATTAGCCGGCTCATCCAGCAGCATTATCCGCGGCTGTTGAACCAGAGCCCGGGCAATTAGTACCATACGTGTTTCACCGCCGCTCAACTTGGGAACAGGACGATGAGCAAGATCTGTAATGCCAACCTGTTCCAGAACATGAAATGCTAAATCACGATCCTGTTGGGCAGGAGGAGAAAGAGGGGGCAGATAAGGAGCCCGTCCAAGTAATACATACTCAAGAACACTGTATGAAAAGGCCGGGCGCTCATCCTGAGGTACCAGAGCCATTATCCGTCCACGCTCTCTGGAAGGGATTAAAGAAATTGGTATCCCCTCCAGAGCTACTGTACCGGAATCAGACTTCCGCCAGCCCAGTATCAACTCCATCAACGTCGTCTTTCCGGATCCATTTGGACCTATAAGGCATACAGTATCACCCTTAGGAAATGCAAGACTCACATTCCGGAATAATTGAACATCGGCTGAAGGCCAGGAAAATGAGAAATTATTCAGATTGACAGCGTTAATTGCAGTATCAGTCATTTTTTCAGGGGTTTCTCTTCCCGGGTCATCAACAAAGCAAATAGAATTGCCCCTCCAAGAGATGTGAGTAATCCCAGTGGTATCTCACCACTGAGCAGTCCCCGGGCCAGGTCGTCACATATCAAAACAAATATAGCACCCATCATAATGGCCAATGGTAAGGAACGCGCCGTATCGGCACCCTCCAGTTTCCTTGCAACATGGGGAACCAGCAGACCCACCCAGGAAATAATCCCTGCAGCTGCCGTTACAGCAGCAACAGCAACAACAGAAAGGACAACCAGAAGCAGGCGTTCCCTGCCGGGATTACTCCCGAGGGCAAACGCAGAGCGGTCATCCAGAGCAAGAAGATTGATTCGCCAACGGACCAGAACTGTAATTGCCAGAGTAAGAACAACAGGAGGAACCGTTCTTCCGACGGAGGCCCAGTCAGATGAAGTTAAACCTCCCATCAGCCAGAAGGTTATTTCAGGAAGCTCACTTCTGGGATCGGCCATGTACTTCAGGATTCCCAAACCGGATGAAAAAAAAGCTGAAACAACAACCCCGGCTAAAACAAGACGGAGTATTGATCCTCCATATCGGATTTTTCTGGCAAGAAACCAGCTGAAAGCCAAACCGGTTAATCCGAAGAATGTTGCAGAAACAGATATAGACCAGAATCTTCCACCGGCTAAAAGTATAGCCAGAGCCGCACCGAAAGCAGCACCCTGACTAACCCCCAGCATCCCCGGTTCAACAAGAGGATTCCCCAGAACTGTTTGTAAGACCATACCTGCAGCAGCCAATGCGGCACCCAGCATAACAGCGTTTATTGCCCGGGGAAGCCTGATATTCATAATAAGAGATTGTGCCAGAGCATCACTCCCCAGCACAGAGAGTTGTGTAAAGCCAGGCTGTGGGTACCGCCCCCAGAGAAGAGAGAGTACAAAGATCAGTAGAAGAGCTGCAGCCATTCCGGCATTCAAAAGCAGATGCTGTTTCCCTTCTTCAGACAAATCAGTTCAATCCTGTCAGCCGGGGTTTGATATACTCATTGAAAGCCGTATCATCAATAAAGAACATTTCATTAAAAAAGGTTCTGGCTTCAGATTCCATATCAAGTCCCGGAAACAATTCAGGATGAAGTGTTGCAGCCATCCACTGAAGCCCCAGCAGCCAACGGACATCCGGCTGATCCCAGCTATGATAATCAGCAGGGAAGGCGTGGATATTTCCATTTTCAACAGCTCTCAATGACGACCAGGTGGAATCCTGAATCAATTCATCCACAGCATCCACCGCATCCATATGATATGCGGCAACAAAGATTACATCAGGGTCCCATGCCGCTATCTGCTCAATCCCCGTCCGGGTCCAGCGTTCACCGAAATCCGCATCACCCCAAACCGGTTCCCCGCCTGCCATCTCAACCATTTGAGTTTGAATCCAGGAAAGAGGCGGTACATTAACGGCCTTTACACCATCTTTAACAGATCTATAGAGTACAAGTGTCCTGGGTTTTTCACTATCATGGAGATTCTTCAACGGCTTTTCCACCACGGCTATTCTCGCCCGAAACATCTCCTGAAGCTCTTCTGCACGTTCAGAATCATCAAACAACTCCCCAAGAACAACCAGATCTTCCATCCATGCTTCAGGTGTCTCCAGGTCCAGATAAATAGTTTTAACACCAACCCGTTCCAGGGGTTCTCCCATACGTTTTTCCAGGAAGTTTTTCAATACAACGATATCCGGCTGTAATGCCAGAATAGCTTCTGTATTGGCTGTTCGGGGTAGAACTGTCTTTTCAACGATTCCAGGGTCGATATCCCCGGCAAAGAAGCCTCTCCCCTGATTTCCATCCGCCATCGCAACAACCTGATCGACCGCTTCAGGAAATAAATACAGGGCATTTTCCACCAGAAAGGCAGAAGAGCCGGCCTGAACAATTCTTTTTGTTTCACCCGAAGATTCAATTTCAGCGTTACCTCTGGCATACACAGAGAAAATCGAAGAATAAAAAACCAGAGTAAGCAGAATTAAAATTCTCAATACACTCATATAGAACTCCAGAAAATGGTCTCGCGCCAGCATATATCAGGAAAGGTTAGTTAACAAGCTGTATTTAGTTTTATCAATCAGCTTACTTTTTCCAGAAGAGCTATAGACGTTCGATGGACAATGTTCCAGACAACTTCAAAACCATCCAGCCCCCCATACCAGGGATCGGGGACATCACCTTTCCCATAGGGATCGTAATCTCTGAACATCCTGACTTTTTCAAATTCTTCATCCGTACGGCAAAGAGCCAATGTATCTCTATAATTATGACCGTCCATAGTCAAAAGCAGGTCAAAATCAGTCAGATTTCTGTATACAAACTGCTGAGATCGATGATTAAGGTTTACGCCATGCCCCTCAGCAGTCCGCCTCATTCTGGAATCAGCCTGCTCACCGACATGCCATGCCCCGGTGCCACTTGAATCTACATCTATAATTTTTTCGAGGCTATCCTTCCTGACAAGATGCTCAAAAACAGCATGAGCTAACGGACTGCGACAAATATTGCCAGTACAGATAAACATTACTCGATATTTTTGCATAGTATCAATTATACAGATTAGGCAAGAATTGAGTAACTAAGGATATAAGAATGAATGGTATCAGTAGAACCGGGGCAGAACCCTGAACCCGGAGTCGCTCAAGCGACTTGCTGCAAATTCGCTTTTGTCGCAACGTTCCTCGGCTCTGCCTGCGGTACGCCGCTGGAGGTGAACCCCGCGGTTTCCACTCATTTCGTTTGGGAATCAGACCTTAAAATCCCGACAGCTGATTCGGAACGTTGTTCCACCACCCTCATGGCTGAGACACTCTATCTCGCCTTTTAAAACATCCTTAACAAGATTATAGATAATACTGAGTCCAAGACCCGTATTACCATTACCCCGGCCGGTGGTAAAAAACGGCTCATAGATTCTATCCTGCATCTCCTCGGGAATACCGCATCCATCATCCTTGAACACCAGGACACTTTCACCATTTTCCTGATAGTATTCAATATGAATCCGGCCAGATTCCTCCGGTCGATAAGCATGTACGAGAGCATTGATACTTAAATTGATCAGTATCTGATTTATCACACCAACATGAAGATTCAGCTCTTCCTCAGGAGCACTGACAGACCATGTAACAAGGCTTTGCTTAAACCGTGGACGAAGACTGTACATAACGGCTTCTATGTATTTTTTAACAGGAACTACACGCATTTCATGACTCGACTGGTCTGCCGATGTCATTTTGAAATCTCTGATAAGTTTAATTGCACGATCCAGATTTTGCTCAAGAATATCTGAGAGTTCGCCCAATGAAGTTAAAAACGTACTTAATTCATCTTTGGAAAGAGTTTCTTCCTCATACTTCTTCCAGGTTTCTTTTACCTGTTCCTGAAGAAAAGAAACACCGGTTTTTGCTACACCAACAGGTGTATTTATCTCATGGGCAATACCGGCAACTAAACGCCCCATTGATGCCATCTTTTCCGCTTCTATCAATTTCTGCTGCGCACTCACTATATCCCTGGTTCGTTCTTCCACCTGTTGTTCCAGACTACCAGTAAGTTTTAACAAATCTGAAATATCATGGGCCTCAGAGATGCAATAACGAATATTGCCGCTCTCATCAAAAATCGGTTTCACAGTAACGTCAACAGCAATTTCGCCGGAAGTTTCCTCAAAACCGATTACATGCCTGATTATCTGCCCTGTTGATAAACATTCATCTACCATTTCCTGTACACGCAACGATCCGACAGCCCCGAACATCTCAATCTCAGAAGGTGTTAAGCCCTCAATCCCTTTTGAAGAATCATCAATTCTAACAACTTTTTTCATCGTCTCATTAATATCAAGAATTCTCCCGTACTCGCCAAAGATAGCTGTCATCTGATATGAGTTATCGAATATCCCATGGTACCTTTTTTGAAGATCTTCAATCATATTTTCAGCTGTTTTCCGGGCTGTAATATCTTCAGTTATACCAACCAGGTACCGTAGTGCCCCATCAGAGCTCCTTACAGCCGTCAAATTAAGATGCCCCCAGAGTATTTCCTTGTTTTTTGAGATGTATCTCAATTCAGTTCGATATGAGTGACGTCTGTTATCAACAATTTCTCCAAAAGTTTTTTCGTCTTTAATTACATCTTCAGATAAAATGACATCGACAATATTCATCTTTAACAATGCCTGTTCCGTATACCCCAGATTAATACAGAATCCCGGATTCACCCTGAGAAACATGCCCTCGGAGTTTACATGAAAAATTCCGACATCGGCTTCCATAAAAGTGCTACTGTAATCCTCCTGCGCATTCAGAAGTGCAGTCGATCGCTGAAGAACCTGTTTTTTTAATAGCCATGACCAGAAAAGGATATATAGAATCAACACAACCAGGCTGGGAAGTAGTATTTTAAGCCAACGGGGAATATAGCCAACATTTTCTCTGGTCAAAAGACTTACAACTTTTTTAAAAAAGAACGAGTTTTCATCCGCTTTCCAATTAATCAGACTCCGGTCAATGAGTTTTAGAATCTGATTATCAGCCCCTTCAGGAATTGCAAAATAAGCATGTGTCGGCTGATAAATAATACTTGTTGAAATCATTTCCGGATGAGATAAGCTGTAAAGATTGTAAAATACACCAGCATCAATTTCACCAGTAATAAGACTTTCATAAATCTGATCGAAAGAATCGAAAATAACCGCCTTAAAATGAATATTAAAACTTTCAGCCAGTCCGATAAAACCACGGGCATTCTGATCGCTCAGAACCATTCCGATACGTTTACCTTCAGTATCCAGTATACTCTCTATCAGTCCTTCTTCTCTCTGATAAAGCTGGCTCCATGTGGAAAGAACATACTCATGTCCATAGTCAAGAAAGGTGTCCCGCTCCGGTGTGAATACCAATGCGATCATCAGATCAATATCACCTTTTTTAATCTTCTCCAAATTCTCAGCCCAGCTGCCTATAGACCATTCAATATTAATATTGTTACGCCGGGCCACTTCATCGATTACCCGTGGGAAAGCACCATCCGGCTTTCCCGCTTCATTTAGAAAAGATACCGGATATAGGTTCGGGACACATGCAACTCGTAAAGGATCCGGAATATCAGCAAAAAGAGATAAGTTGAACAAAAGGAAAAGGAGAACAGCAATAATTTTTGGGTAGATATGATTCACAGTTCCTCTTTATGAGAATTGTTTCTCACTAATTATCCTCATATTCGGTTGGAAATCCAATCAGCATACAGTTTATATACATCTTCTCTGATAATATCATTATGTATCTCATGATAAGCACCTTCAAATATTTTCATCTCTTTATCATCAGATCCGGAACGCTTGAAGAACGTTTCAATCGGTTCATGGGGTGCGATCCGGTCCTCACTGCCATAGCAGAGAAGAAGCGGACAATTCATATTTTCAGATCTGCTGAATATTGATTCCTGTACTGAGGTTAATTCCGAGGCCATCTTCACGGATGCCTTATCATGTACCAGTGGATCTTCTCTATACTTCCGGCACTCTTCAGGATCCCGGCTGATGGAATCACTATCCAGGGCTGTACTGAGGGTTAATCGGGGGGTAACAGCGGAAAGAACTTTTGCAATACCCAGAAGAAAAGGAGAGATGCCCGGGGTACCTAATGCCGGAGCAGAAATTATCACACCCCGGGGAGCATGTTCGGCAGAGAGAATATAATCCAATGTCATTGTACCACCAAGACTTTGTCCCAGAATAAACAGCGGAAGAGTGGGATAAAGACGAACAGCTTCATTATCTACGGCTCTCAAATCCCCTCGAAACTCCTTCCATGAAAGAAGGAGGCCACGCTTGCCCTCTGAAAGTCCATGTCCCCTGTGATCATAGCCGATCACAGCAATTCCCCGGGAGTTAAAGTACTCAGCCATACCCGAATAGCGCCCGCTATGCTCACCGATGCCATGAACAATCAGCAGAACAGCTTTGGGAGACTCCAGGCTCCAATGTCTACCATAGAGCTGAAGAGATTCGTAGCCACTTATTTTTAATTCTTCCAAGTTCGCAACTCCCATAATTTATATTTTATGTATGTTTGATTATAGCATTACGGCTGACAATAAGCAGCAAACCCGTTATGAATACTGTAAACATCAGATATCCGGCGGTTAAAAGCAATATTCCGTCTAAGCCGATCTTCGGCTCAAGCCTGGATACAATGGAAACTGCAAAAGAACCCACCCCGAATGTCAGAGTGAATTTTACACCAAACCCGGAAGATCTCCAACGGGGAGGAACCAGCATCGAGTACAGGCTGTTCTCAATGGGCTGCATACCCAGAGCAAAAAAAACAAAGAAACCCAGAAAGGGGAGAACAAACCATCCCGAGACAAAGCGTGATGCTATTAAAAACGGCAAAGCCAGAGAAAAGAATAAAAGATATGCCTTTCTTAAGTCCATTTTATCTGCAACCCTGCCGCCGACAAGCTGACCGGCCATACCGACAACCATCGCAGAACTTGTAACAAGAGCAGCTATCAGACTGTTATTCAGATGAGCTGATGAAAACAATTCACTTATCCGTCCAAACTCGGCACTCAGATGCTGCTCCAGCCAGCTGGGTAATACAAGGGTGAAGGTTCGATACATCAATCCGGAACCGATAACTGCCAGACAGAGAATAAGAAATAGAGTTACAGCTTCAGATCCTCCAACACTCTGCCCCTGCTGCCTGTCTTTAAGCCTGGGCACAGAAAATGGGATTACAATAATAACAATACCTCCGATTACTCCCAACACTCCAAAGACAACAAACGCGGTACGCCAGCCTGTATACCATCCCAATAATCCCGCTGTTAATGGTGCCAGAGCAATACCGACATTACCAAAAACACCATTTACCCCCATGCCTTTACCACGGGATCTCAAACCTTTAGAAAGCAGCGATAAACCTGAAGGGTGATATGCGGCATTTCCCAGTCCTACAAAAGCAAGAGCGAACGGAAGTAAAGCTGAATTATGCACTAACCCGGCACTTATCAGGCCAATACCGGCAAGAACAATTCCCATGGCCATAACCAATCGGGGATTCCATTGATCTGCCAGAAAACCCCAGGGTACGGCTCCCAGTCCATAAAGCAGATACATCAGGAAACTGATAGAAAAAACCTGATTCAGTGGCAATCCCAGGTCTAAGGCAATTGTTGTTGCAAGAGGTGGAAAAAGCAGCATTGAAAAATGAGTGAAAAAGTGACCGATACTGGTAAAAACCAGTATCCGGCGTTCAGAAATATCCATCAGAAAGTCTAACTGCCCTCCGACAAAAAGGTCAATGCAGATTCAACTTTCGAATCTGCATTAACTTATATACTGAAGAGGTTCTACAGACCCAGCTGCCGATTAAAAGCATCCAGATGATGTTCCGAACCTGTTCTCAGGTTTTCATATACAACTCTATAATCATCCGGCAGGTTTCCCTGAAGGATTCTGTCAAGGTCTTC
>QNBK01000074.1 GCA_003644105.1 Spirochaetota bacterium
AAAGCTGATAAACGAGTACAAAATCTGATCGATCGCAGCCATGAGCTGGCCCTGAATCACAAACGCGATCTATATGTGGATAACGCAGAGTTTCTGGTATATCACTGGTCCGGTGAAGCTGCAGCTTTCAGTCCAAATACCGGAGAACTCTCCGCGGCAGAAGATACCCGGATAAATCTTGGGGACCATAATGCCAGGGTGGATGTGGGCGGAACATTTCCTTTTGCCGATGAAATGCCGTCAAAGAAAAAGGGTTTTTCATACGATACGGCCAATTGGGCCGAAGATTATGCTTTCTTCCTGGACCACAGTCCGGCTGAAGTGCATGAACATGAGAGAATAGTCGGTGAATTTCACTGGATGCTTGAAGAGGCCCGTTATTTTCAATATCCCGAAAGTCAAAGAGAACTGGGACGTCTGGCCCGTAACCTGGGTACCGGGGGAATCAGTTTTACCCACACGGCACCGGATCTGAGTATCGGGTTGTTACTGGGGTGGGGCGGTTTGCTTTCCAAGGTTAGGAATAGAAAAGAGAAATTCATAGAATATGGAAATACAGCTTCTGCAGAATACCTGGCAGCTATGGAATCGGTTGTTGAATCAATCATGCGCTTTGTCCAAAAACATGCTGAGACAGCTGAAAAAAAGGCTGCAGCAGAGAGTAATCCTGAATTGAAATCCAATTATGAATTTGTCGCTGAGAATACCAGAGCTATCATCAGCGATGCCCCTCAAACTTTTGCCCAGGCTGTACAGTGGCTGCAATTTTTTACCACCGTAGAACGGATAAATGGACATGGAAATGGGTACGGACGACTGGATCAGCTTCTTGATGCATATTACACCGCTGATATGGATGCAGGGAGGATAAGCCGAACAGAAGCTGTCTCTCTTGTTGCTGAACTCTATCTGAAGTACGGCGGCAATTACTGGTCTTTCGGCGGCAGAGACAGGGACGGTAATGATGCCACAAATGAAGCCAGCTGGATATGCATTGAAGCTTACGATATAACAGGCGGATACAACCATCTGGGTTTGATGTGGCATCCGGAGATAGATCCTGAATTTTACAATTATGGATGTGATGTAACCGCGAGACATAATTGCGGAACACCAACCCTGGTAAACTTTGATGTACTTCGAAACAGTCAGCTTCGTTCCGGGGTGGATGAAGAAGATGCCTGGAATATGTCTTACTCCGGGTGTCAGTGGTACTGCGTTGTGGGAAAGGAATACAACGATCAGGATTTAAACTCCTTTGTTCTGGTGCAGCCTATGCAGCGGGCTATGGAAACAGCTGAGAAAAATGAAATTGAAGACTTTGAAGAGTTCTGGAACATCTACGATATCGAAGTGGATAAAACCGCAGAGATACTGAAAGATTTCAAGAACGAAACTTATAAATGGCAGTCAAAAGTCTGGCCGGAAATGGTTACCAGTCTCTGTATGCACGGAACCATCGAAAGAGGCCGGGATGTTACAGATATGCAGGCGGTAAAATACAATTACACCTCGGTAAATGTTCTGGGTACACCCAATGTGGCGGATTCCATGTACGCCATGAAAAAACTTATCTTTGAAGAGAAAAAATACAGCATGGCGGATTTGAGAGCTGCAGTTGCCGATGACTGGAAGGATAATGAACTCATGCGCCTTGATTTCCTGAACCAGCCGAAGTTCGGCAATGATAAACCGGATGTTGATGAAATGGCTGTCAGGGTTGCCGAGCATATTCGGAAAGTGCTGGAAGGAAAGCGCAATATCAAGGGATTCAATTTCCGCCCGAGTCTGTTTCAATACATGGGGCATACCTATGCCGGTCAGCTTCTCGGAGCTACACCCGACGGGCGGCATGCGGAAGAACCTTTTGCGCATGGTATGAATCCTATGCACGGTAGGAACACCCAGGGTATTGCGGCAACAGTTGAGTCCTTTACAAAACTGGACTACAGCAACTATCAAGGCGGTTCTTTTCAGATTGAAGTTCAGCCGTCTTTCTTTCCTCCCGGATCAAGAAAGGGCGATCTTGTGGAAACATTTTCCAGGATATTCTTTGAAAAAGGCGGGGTTCAGATAAATATGAATACAATTGACCTTGAGAAGCTCAAAGATGCCCTGGATCACCCGGAAAAGGATGAATATAAAAATCTCGTGGTGAAAGTTACCGGATATTCAGCTCACTTTGTCGTGATGGACCGCCGCTTCCAGGAAGAATTTCTCCAACGGGTGAATTACGCATCCCTGTGAGAACCGGTACATTATTCGATATACACACTCTCTCCGGGCATGACGGTCCGGGCATGAGGACAGTCTTTTTCTTCAAAGGCTGTCCTCTGCGCTGCCGGTGGTGTCACAACCCTGAGAGTTTCAACTCGGGCTCTGAAGTCTGGCAGTACGCCTCATCATGTATCGGCTGTGGTCGGTGTATGGAAGTCTGCACCCACGGTGCCCTGAGCCGGGGTTCCGACGGCCGGGTTGTACTTGATCGTAAGGTTTGTACCGGATGCGGGGATTGCGTTCTTGTCTGCCCGTCCAAATCTCTGAGGTCAATTAACAAAGAATACAGTCTCGAATCGTTAATGGAGATAGTCGACCGGGAAAGACCGTATATGGAACGATCCGGGGGCGGTGTTACGGTAAGCGGGGGTGAACCTCTGCTTCAATCCGCATTTGTAACAGAGTTTCTTAAAATCTGCCATGAATCAGGTTTGCACACAGCATTGGATACAAGCGGGTTCGCCCCTCATTCAGCACTGATGAAAGTTTTGCCGCATGTGGATTTACTGCTCTACGATGTGAAAATAGCTGACAGCACAGTTCATAAAGAGTTAACCGCTGTGAGTAATGAACTGATACTGGAGAATCTTGAGAAAGCCGCGGACTATATTCGGGAAGGCTGGGTAAAAACTCAGCTCTGGATTCGAACGCCTCTGATTCCCGGAGCAACGGATTCGCCTGAAAATATCAGTCGTATCGGCGCAATTCTGTCAGAAGTGGCCGTGGATGTTATAGAAAGATGGGAACTCTGTGCGTTTAATCCGCTGGCTGAAGAGAAATACGACCGCCTGGGGCTGGATTGGCCTTACCGCGGGAAAGATATGATGAGTGTTGATGAGACTGAATCTCTTCAGAGGGTGGCAGCCGAGGCTTTCGGTGATGGAAAGCGGGTTAGTGTAACGGGATTGACAGCTGTTTCTCCGTAATTGCACAGCGTGTATAATGCCACGAGGAGCATTATGAAAACCATCATCTGCTACGGCGATTCGAACACCTGGGGTTACAACCCTGTCAGTAAAGAACGGCACGAATACAACAGCCGCTGGACCACCGTTCTACAGAGGGAGCTGGGGAATGATTATCTGGTGATTCCCGAGGGCTTGAACGGCCGAACCACCGTCTGGGAAGATCCCATTGAACTTCATAAAAATGGTGCATCATATCTTCCTCCCTGTCTTGAGAGTCACAAACCGGTAGATCTGGTAGTTATCATGCTGGGAACCAACGACCTGAAGCAGCGGTTCTCACTGCCTGAAGTGGATATTGCCGCTGGTGCCGGTGTTTTGGTTGATATCGTAAAAAAAGTGATTTCGGCCCGGGAGGCACAGCTCCTGAAGTTCTGATTCTGATACCTCCGGAAGTCCGAAAACTGACTGATTTTGCCGAGATGTTTGCAGGCTCCCGGGAAAAATCTCTGGGGTTCCCATCTGCTTATGCCGCAATGGCGGAACAGAAAGGAATACAGAGCCTTGATGTGGGTACTAAAGTTCGATTAGGTGACACTGACGGTATCCACTTTGAGTTGGATCAGCTGGAGATACTGGGAAAGATGGTGGCTGCTGAGGTATTAGAGGTTATTTAATCAGCGAGAGATGTCCGGGTGAATTTTCAGGAAGCACCGGCACGAATGACATAATTTCCGAGTCTGCACCGGATTACAATTTTTTCACATAAAATGTAAAGAATCTCCAGTTTCAGAATCTCTTATACCGGGTGAAAATTAGTTACAAATTTCCTAAAGGAGAGTTTCATGAAGAAACTTGTTGTATTTCTTGCCGTTCTGGCTGTAATTTTCGTCGGTTGTTCCAAGGCTCCGGTAGAGACTGCCGCACCCGCTGCTGCAGCAGAAGAATCAACCATGGATCAGCTTTACATTGAAGTATCCGCACTGGGTAACCTGGATTATTTCTACGATCACAAAATGGGAATGGAAATGGTTGGTGAGGAACTGGGTGTTCGAACCGAGTATGTCGGTCCTGCTGAGTATGATATGAATGCCATGGTTTCCGCCTTTGAACAGGCTATTGCCAAGAAACCCAACGGGTTGGTTATTGTCGGTTTTGAGCCTTCCCTGAATGCTATTGTTGATAAAGCTGTTGAACAGGGTATCCCTGTAGTAACGGTTGATGCAGATCTTCCCGGATCTAAACGTCTGGCTTTTGTCGGTACGGGTAACTTCGGCGCTGGTGAAGTCGGCGGACATAAAATGGCCAGCTTGATCGGAGAAAAGGGCAAGGTTGCTATCATGACCAAGCCCGGCCAATCCAACCTGGAAGAACGCATTGCCGGTTATCAGAAAGCTCTTGCTGAGTATCCCGGAATTGAAGTTGTACAAATTGCCGATACCCAGAGCGATCCTGTTGTAGCCGCACAGGCCGCATCCGCCCTGATTATCAAGTACCCCGACCTTGCCGGATTGGCCTGTGTTGAAGGTGCCGGCGGCTCCGGTGCTGCTACTGCCGTTCGGGAAGCCGGTAAGGCCGGGGAGATTAAAATTGTTGCCATGGACCGTGGTAATGAGGTTCTTGAGGCTATCGAAGAAGGTATCATTTCTGCTTCTGTTGCCCAGCAGACAGCCTTGATGCCCTACTATGCTGTACAGATTCTATTCAATTTGAACAACAGCAAAGTCGCCATCACATCGGATAACGCATCTGCCGGAGTTCTCGGGATTCCAGCCGTTGTCGATACCGGTGCTATCATCGTGGATGAGAGTAACTACAAGTACTTCATGCGTTAAAAAAACGTTTCTTAAGCATTTACAATAAGCGGTGCCTGTGTCAGCAGGTACGGCTTTATATCTGATTGGAATAAAGTGAGTGTATGCCCGAAATCATTCTGGAAGCCCGTAATATTGTAAAAACCTTTCCCGGGGTTAAAGCCCTGGACGGGGTTAGTCTTAAACTCCGAAAAGGTGAAGTTCATGCCCTGGTGGGAGAGAACGGTGCCGGAAAGAGTACCTTGATGCTTACCCTCGGAGGTATTTACCGCCCTGATGAAGGTGAAATTTTTGTAGAGGGGGAGGAGGTTAAGTTTGACTCTCCCCACGATGCCAACAAGAAAGGTATCAGCGTTGTCTTTCAGGAACTGAGTCTGGTTCCAACCATGAGTATTGCCGAGAATATCTTTGCAAACAGACAGCCTGTTAAAGCTTTGAACATGGTGAACTGGAAGAAAATGCATGAAGATACCAGAGAGCTGCTGGCTCTGTTCAATCTGGAACATCTGGATCCTTCAACCCCGGTAAACCGCTTATCCATAGCAATGCAGCAGGTTGTTGAAATCCTTAAAGCTATTTCATTTAATCCTAGCGTACTTGTTCTTGATGAGCCAACCTCATCACTTACCGAGAATGAGGTGGAACAGCTCTTTGATAATATCAGGAAGTTAAAGGATCGGGGTTTATCCTTTATATATATTTCTCATCATTTGAAGGAAATCTTTGAAATTGCCGATACCGTTACCGTCCTCCGGGACGGTATGAGAGTATGTGATGCCGATGTTTCAACCATTGATGAAGATTTTCTGATTACCAATATGGTGGGACGTTCTATCGAGAATATGTACGGTCAGCGTGGAGATGTACCTATCGGAAAAAAAGTTATTCTGGAAGTGGATAATCTTTCACGGAAAGGGGTATTTGAAGATATTTCATTTTCTGTTAAAGAGGGAGAAATTGTCGGTTTGGCGGGACTGGTAGGGGCCGGCCGAACGGAACTGGGACGTTCAATCTTCGGTGCCGAGCCTGCCGATTCTGGAGCTATCAGATTGGGTAATGAACATATTGCTCCCAGATCACCCCTGGATGCCATTAATGCCGGTATCGGTTATCTGACTGAAGATCGTAAAACCCAGGGTTTGATATTGGATTTCTCAATAAGAGATAATCTTGTCAGTAATCATCTTCGTGATTTCACTTCGGTTTTAGGATTCCTGAATGAGGGAGCTATTACAAAGTTTGCCGAAAAAAGCAGGGATGATTATCGTATAGCCACTCCGCATCTGGGACAGAAAATCCGAAAACTTTCCGGGGGTAATCAGCAGAAGGTTCTGGTTGGAACCTGGGTTGGTGTCGGCCCGAAACTCCTCATTATGGATGAACCGACCAGGGGTGTGGATGTGGGCGCAAAAAGTGATATCTACAGGTTAATGAGAGAACTGGCCGGTAAAGGAGTAGCCATATTGATGATTTCTTCAGATCTGCCGGAAATACTTGGTATGAGTGATCGGGTTCTGGTTATGCAGGGCGGCCATCTGGTTGGTGCAATCCCCGGAAATGAAGCAACAGAAGAGAATGTCATTGCCCTGGCGGCGGGAACCATCGAAGGAGAGGTTAATAAATGACCTGGCTAAAAAAAATTGTAAAACAGCGGGAGTTCATGATATTCATGATTGTCGCTGCAATGTTTATATTCATGACTTTTGCGTCTCCCTATTTTTTCACTATTCCGAACCTTCTAGCGGTGATGCTGGGTTTGTCTCTTGAAGCAATTATTGCTGTGGCAATGGTTCATCTGATGGTAAGTGGTGGATTCGATATGTCGGTGGGTTCCGTAGTGGCCTTTACCGGTGCCGCAACCGCCATGATGCTCAAGTCCGGCATGCCCGTTTACCTCGCAGTCTTAACAGGCTTGATTATTGGTGCTGCTATCGGAACTTTTAATGGATTTATTGTTGCCAAAGTGGGTATCAATGCCTTTGTTACGTCCCTTTCAAGTCTGAGTCTTTTTCGTGGATTAACCCTGATTGTTACCCATGGACAGAATATAGCAGGATTACCGAAATCATTTAAATTGATTGGTCAGGCGAAAGTTGCCGGTGTTCAGACACCCATTATTATTGCAGTGGTACTGCTTATCATCGGTGATGTTCTGCTTCGCCGCAGCCGGTTTTTTCGTCAGAGTTACTACATCGGTGGTAACGAGCGGGCTGCCAGGCTTTCAGGTATCCCGGTAGACCGGATGAAAATCCTGGGCTATATGCTTACAGGTCTTTTTGCCGGAATATCAGGAATTGTTATGACAGCCAGGTTGGGTGCAGCATCTGTTACCGCCGGTTCGGGTATGGAGCTTCGGGTAATTACCGCTGTTATCATCGGTGGTGCCAGCTTGAATGGTGGAGAGGGGTCTATTCTAGGCGCGTTTCTGGGAACCTTATTGATGGCGCTGATTACCAATGCCCTCACACTCCTGGGTGTAGATGTTTATTGGCAGACTTTTGTAATAGGTGCAACTCTGCTGATGGCTGTATTAATTGATACTCTCAGTAAGAGAAATCGCTAAAGGAAAAGAAATATGACGTCCAAAGAAAAACTACAAAAATGTTTAGCACATGAATCAGGGCCGGTTCCCATGGATTTCGGGGGTACTGCCGTATCAGGAATCCATTGCAGTGTTGTAGAGGCCTTAAGAGCCCATTACGGACTTGAGAAGAGGGCTGTAAAGATAATTGATCCATATCAGATGCTGGGTGAAATAGATAATGATCTCAAGGAAGTTCTTGGGATTGATGTAATAGGCGTTTTTCCGCGAAATACCTTATTTGGTTTCCCCCTGGGCAGCTGGAAAGAATGGCGGACACCCTGGGGGCAGGAGGTTCTGGTTTCCGAAGATTTTAACACAACACAGCAGGGAGATGATGTACTCATTTACCCGGAGGGTGATACATCGGCTCCGGCAAGCGGGCGTATGCCCGGAAGCGGATACTTTTTTGATTCTATTGTTCGCCAGCCTCCCATTGAAGAGGAGAAACTCAACCCGGAAGATAACCTGGAGGAGTTTGAATATGTAACAGATGAAGATCTGGGCTATTATGAGTCGGCTCTTCGGGAAGCTGATGCCACCGGATTGGGAGTTATCGCCAACTTCGGCGGAACGGCATTCGGGGATATTGCCCTTGTTCCGGCACCATTTCTGAAAAAACCCAAAGGAATCAGGGATGTAACTGAATGGTATGTTTCCACAGTAATGCGGCCGGATTACATTCATGCGATATTTGAGGGGCAATCAGAAATAGCCATTGCCAATCTGGATAAAATTTTTCAAAGGGTAGGGAATCTACCTGATGCGGTATTTATCTGCGGAACTGACTTCGGTACACAGGACTCACAATTCTGCTCGACGGATACTTTCAATACCCTTTACGCACCTTACTATAAAAAGGTGAATAACTGGATACATGAACATACCGAATGGAAAACCTTCAAACATTCCTGTGGTGCTGTTCTGCCATTTATGGAGCATTTTATTGATTCGGGATTTGATATAATCAATCCGGTTCAATGTTCTGCCGCCGGAATGGATCCGCAGAATCTTAAAGACAGCTATGGCGGTCGTCTGGTGTTCTGGGGAGGAGGTGTTGATACACAGCAGACACTGCCATTCGGCACTCCTGATGAGGTAAAAAAAGAGGTAACAGAACGGTTGGAGATTTTTACCAGGGACGGCGGCTATGTTTTTGATGCAATTCACAACGTTCAGGCAAAAACACCGATAGAAAATATGGCTGCAATGTTTGACGCGGTGAGGGAATTCCGTTCGAATTAAAGTGTGAGTACTTCTCTGCGGGAATATCCAATAATTATTGTTGATGATGAGCCCCTGGCTCGTCAGGCTGTCGCCCGAATGCTGCAGACCCGTTTTCCATCTTTCCCGATACTGGGAGAGGCGGATTCGGGTCCTTCGGGTGTTGCTCTTTTTAAGGACTTACGGCCCTCTATTGTTCTTATGGATATACGTATCCCTGGATTTGACGGGTTGGAGGCTTCCAGAAGAATTCTTAAGGAATCCCCTGAGACACAGATAATTGTTCTTTCAGCTTTTGATGACTTCAAGTTTGTTCAGCAAGCTCTTCATGATGGAGTTCTCGGGTATTTACTCAAACCTGTCAGGGTTGATTCTTTAAAAGAGCTGCTGGAAAAGGCTATTGAGAAAATTCGTGGTCTGGAATCCAGGGAAAAGGATAGAAAGGATATCCGTTTATTCAGAAGCCTGGCGGTAAGAGAGCAGGTATCATCCTTTATTTACGGAAGCAAGGGGGGAATACCTGCAGCAGACTTTGCTGAATTATCACATCCTCACATCCGGTACGGTTATTTCCTTGTATTTCATTCAGAGGGAGATTTTAAACTCAACTTTGAAGAGATTAGAAAAGTAAACCAGTCTCTGGATCGTTTATCCGGTTGTCATCCCGGGAACTGGATGGGGAAGTATCTTTCTGTATTTATCAGAACAGAGAATGATGAATCTGAATCCTGGCGATCTGAGGCCGAGTTTTTATCCAGGGAGATAACACATTTAATTCGGGATATTACAGGCACAAGAGTCAGCTCAGGGATAGGTCCTATCTCAGATGGCCCTGAGAATTTCAGTGATTCGTTTCGTATCGCTTTTGATTCCCTTCAGGACGAAGGGGTTTCAGTAAATGTCAATTATTCTGGAAGATATAACGATAAATATCCGGTTGAGAAAGAGTCTGTTTTTCTTCAGGCCTGCCGGGCATCTGATGGAACGGCAGCTCTGAAGGCTGCTGAGAACTTGATTGATGATTTAATATCTCCGGATGCTTCCCTTATGGATGCAAGATTTGCTGTAACTGAGTTTCTTATTGTCTTCAGGCGTGAATGGGAATCCCTCAGCGGGACTCCGAAGAGACGTGCAATGGCTAATCTGCTCAGAGAAGCATTGCTCTGCAATGAGTACGATGTACTCAGGGAGTGGTTTCTGCTTGTCGTAAGGGATCTGATAAGAAATATGATTGATTCAGGGAGTTCTGCAGATGGAGGCCGGGAAGAATTGATATTGCGCAAGGTGAGACATTATATCGATCTGAATAATCTCCGGGAGGTCAGCCTGGAATCCACCGCTGAATCAGTGGGAATTACCCCTTCATATTTAAGCCGGCTGTTCAAGGAGAAAACAGGTCAGCACTTTCATGATTATGTTTTCGACCGCCGCCTGGCTTCGGCAGCGGGTTTACTGAAGGAAACAAATTTAACTTCCGGAGAAATTGCCTATCAGGTTGGTTATGGAGATGTGGCCTATTTCAGCCGTATATTTCGGAAACGGTACGGGTCCTCACCTCGGGATTACCGGAGAAACAGGTAAAATAATTCTGCAATTGGTACCGCCTTCAGTTCTGCGGGTAATATCCAGTACTTTCTTACCATAGTGCAGCATCAAACGGCGCTGGACATTCCGGATTCCGAGAGAATCTGTATAAACAGCTGTATCATTCAGCAGGGAAAGAGCTTTATCGCTGATTCCCACACCGTTGTCGGACAATTGAATTTCAAGATGTTCATCCATGACTGATATCTCAAGGGTAATCTTCCCCGGGCGTTCGATGGGCTCAAGCCCGTGTTTAACGGCATTTTCTGCCAGTGGCTGAAGTATCATCCCGGGAATTTGCATCTCCGGAAGTTCTTCCCCGATAATTTCTTCATAGGTGATTTTATTACCGAATCGGACCCCCTGAATATTCATGTACGACCTGATAACATCAATTTCTTCCTTAAGCTGAACAAGTCCTGAACCTGTCTTAAGGCTGTACCTGAGGAGTTCGGACAGATCTGAAATAATTCGGCCGGTCTGAGGTGCCTCTTCAACAACGCTGAGTGAACCGAGAATGTTCAGTGTATTGAAAAGAAAGTGCGGATTAATCTGAGCTTGAAGATGGGCCAGTTCAGCTTCTTTCAGCAGTCTCTCAGCCTCCTGACGGGCCAGTTTCTGTTCAATCAGACGCTGCTCAATCCCGGCATTATCCTGTATGTCGGTAATCAATCCACGGATTCTATCCGCCATCCTGTTGAACGACCTTCCCAGTACGGCAATTTCATCCTTCCCTTTAAT
>QNBK01000075.1 GCA_003644105.1 Spirochaetota bacterium
ATTAAGTGTATTTTTTTTAACTTTATTCTTTGCCGGCTGCAATAATCCCTCAGCCAGTTTGTCTGTTGAAGATAGAATTGCCACAGACCTGGCAGAAATACAATCGGAAGCCGACACAATTCTTGAAGATGAAACAACCCCCAAAGAACCCGTTTTAAATCTCATAACCCGGATTGAAGCATTTATTGAATCAAACAGGGCCTATCTTGAGCACGAAAACGCCGTAGAACCACTTGAAAACATCATCACACTGCTGGAAAACTTTGTCGAAAATATCAGCTACAACAACAGTCTTGAAAATTTCCGACAGCTGTTCGGGAATGAAATAGCTATTCCAGGTTCCGGATATCAGGAAATCTACACATTCTCCATTCAGGTTAAAACCTATGCCGATGCTTACGGGATTACCCTTGAGGATGCCGAACAGGTAATGATTGAATACGGCATCAACCCTGAGATTGTCTCAATTACAATGGATCTGATTAACGGGATTATCACACTTTTCGATCTTATGGTTTCAGAAACCGGAATGTACACGAATGAAGAGGAAGGAATCGTTATTGGTCTTCCTCTGGAAGAAGATATCCCGGCGGATTCCCCGATTACCGTGAACGGTACTCCGACGATTTCTGATGACGGGGAGAGAGTCGGAATGGAATTTAACGCCGCCGAAGACTACCTGATGATTCCTGCCGATCCATCAAACAACCTCATCACTGAAGGAACAATTGACATCCGGCTCAAACCGACAACCAATGTCGCCTGGGCTGGAATCATTCATAAGGGCAGCAATCCTGACTGGTCGGATGAAGGGTATTCTTTTCAATACGACGGCAGTAAAAAACTGATGCTGGCCATGACTTCCGATTCCGGACAGCTCATCCTTGTAAGAACTCAAACGGTCCTTCCCGAAGGCATCTGGTCCCATGTGGTTGTAACCTGGAATAACAGCGAAGCACATATCTATGTTGATGGTACCGATGTAACTGATAAAATCACAAAGGGTTTTTCAAGTACCGAAATTCTGATTGCCGATTACTCTCCCTTTAAAAGTTCCGACGGCGATGTGATTGTCGGAACTCAGATTCCCGGTGAGCCTTACCGTTTTAACGGGGTTATCAGCGGTATTACCATCTACAATTAACTGAATTACGGCATGTAGTCTTTTGTCTTATTTTTAATTGACCTCTGACGAGATCCGGATTAAACAGTAGCAATGGATGGAACATTAAAAGAAACCCATCTCTACCCTCCCCTGAAAGCCTGGCTCGAAACCCAGGGCTACACTGTTCGAGGGGAGGTGGGCCGCTGCGACCTGGCCGCCGAAAAGGACGGAGTCCTTATTGCCATTGAACTCAAACTCCGGCCGTCTCTGGTTCTCCTGGCCCAGGCTGCCGAAAGACAGGAATATGCCGACTCGGTGTACATTGCTCTTCCGGCTACTCCAAACCGGCCCAGGCCCCCGTCATCCCGCAACCTCCGCCGTCTTCTTTCCCGGCTGGGTATCGGTTTAATTCTGATAACATTCATGAAAATGAAAACAAAGGTTGAAGTTCTGATTCATCCGGCCGGCGCATCGGGCGCACCCCGGCGGCGTCCAAAAAAGAAGGCGGCCATACTCAGGGAAATTGCAGGCCGGGATATGGATATCACTCCCGGGGGGCTTGTTGGAGGGAAACTGAAAGTAAGTGCCTACCGGCAGCGGGCGATTCGCCTGGCAGCCTGGCTTTCCGTTCTTGAGGAGGCCTCTCCCGCCGGGTTAAGAGAGCTTGGCGCCCCTGAGGATACAGGGGTGATACTATCAAAAAATCTATACGGATGGTTTGAACGGGTTCGAAGAGGTGTTTACCGTCTTCACGAAGCCGGAATATCTGCATTAAATGATGTGCCTGAACTCAAAGAGTTGTATATTAAAGAGTATGATGGAAAACAACCTTCTACCCCGGGTTCATCAGCATCTCATCAATGAGCTTCAGGTAAATACAAAAACTGACAGAATCTTTATCATCACCTCAATTCTAATCAATATCGCCATATTGAGTGCCAATTCAGCCCTGGCATCAGAGACATCCTGGGAGTCGGTTCAAAGCCGGTCCAATCTCATTATCATGTTCGTTTTCGTTGCCCTGATTCTGGTTGTGAACCTTGTCGCCGAGGTAGGCCTTATCAAAGGAAGGCAGACACGGACCAGACTTTTAAACGGACTGATAAAAATGTACAGGGATTATGGTGTAGAGGGGTATTATGATGAATCACTGCTCAACTCATACAAGATTCGTTACAGCCTGTTCATGCTGGTTGTACTCTTCACCGGTCTGACGGCGATTGTTATACCTTTTATTGCCCTCTGGGGTTTTTCGGGAACCGCAGTGTGAAACCGGCACCGCCACTGTCCCGCCTGGTAGTAAAGAACTGATTAAAAACTATGCTCAGTCTCTTCTTCGCTGAGGCCACGGCCACCATCCTCATGATTCAATACCACCTCACGATTGACATCCTTGCCGTCCGGCTAACAGTTCCCCTTGTCGGGCCTGTAGAGGACTTTCACCTCCAAGTGGATGCGCCCTGCCGGGCGCACGAAAAAGAAGGGGGCAAACACAACGTGTCCGCCCCCTTCCCAGGGAGAGAGATATGAAAAAACTAATTATTTGTTCAGAATAAACTCCAAATCATTGCCCTGACGGGTGATTTTAATTTCAATGCGGTTTTCAGCGTTAATCAGTTCGTAGAAATGCTGCAGGTTACGAACATTTCGCCGATTGATGGCTTTGATAACATCACCACTGCGCAGTCCCAGGGCCGAGGCAGGACTGCCTTCCACTACACCACCGATTAAAACGTTTCCTGCGGTCCGGGGTATGCGCATCTGATCACGCAATTCTGCCGTTACCGGAACTGCGGAAAACCCGGGCCAGACATTTACATTTAACCCGTCACGTTCAATAGTACGTACCGCCAGCTGAATATTGAGATTCATGGTATTGCCGTCTCTTATCAATGTAACCGGCACACTCTGATCGGGAAGCAGGGAAGAAACAGTTCTGGAGAGGTCGTTGGAGTTTTCAATAGTCCGGCCGGCCAGGCTTGTAATCAGATCCCCCGGTCGTATATCACTCTTCATGGCTGGAGATTCTCCGTATACATTGTAAATAAATGCGCCGCTCTTACCTGTAAGATCCAGTTCTTCTGAAAGGATTTTATTCAAATCCCCCATATTAACCCCGAGCCATGCGTATTCAACGCTGCCTTTTTCAATGAAATCGTCGATAGCCCGGCGGGCATTGTTAATGGGGATAGCAAATCCCAATCCGATATTCCCGCCGCTGGTGGAGGCGATGAAGGAGTTGATTCCAATCACCTCTCCATTGAGATTCACCAGGGCGCCTCCGGAGTTACCCGGGTTGATGGACGCATCGGTCTGAAGATAGTCGGTAAAATTCTGCCCTTCGGCGTTCCGGCCTTTGGCGCTGATGATGCCGGCGGTAACAGTTGACTCAAATCCCAGAGGATTACCGATGGCCAGAACCCAGTCACCCACCCAGACATCATCCGAATTACCCAGTTTGGCGATGGGAAGATTGTCTTTGGTATCAATTGATATCAGAGCAAGATCCCGCAGGGGATCGCCGCCGACGAGTGTTGCAGTGAACTTCCGCCCGTCGCTCAGATTCACCTCGATTTCATCGGCACCGTCGACAACATGATTGTTCGTCAGAATATAAACATGGTCTTCACGCCGTTCTACAATAACACCGGAGCCAAGCCCCTTCTGTCTGAAAGACTGTGTCTGAGGTGATTCGGGCTGCCGGGGAGAGTTGGGGAAACGAAAGAAAAACTCGAAGGGGTTTACCGTTTTCCGCTCAATAACGTTTACAGTGTTCACTTGGACAACTACTGGAAGTACATCTGTTGAGATTTGCCTGAAAGCGTTCTGAAGATCCAGAGCGGCATTCCCTGATTGAGCTGATAAAGGAACGCTGACAATTATTAAGGACAGAGAGAAGAGGATTCCCAAAGAGATGATGAGCCGATTAGATCGGCGTGATTTTTGATTGGTCATACAATCACTCCTGAATTTGATATCAGAAAGATAATGCATCAACCTTGCTGGAATCTTGCCGAAGTCTTACGCTTTTGAAATGTTTTCCTCTGAAATTCTTGGAAAAACAACTTTAAAACTGGCTCCCCGCCCTTCAACTTTTGAAATTTCAACACTGCCGCTGTGAGCTTCCACCAGTGCTTTTACCATACTCAACCCCAAACCGAGCCCCCGGGAGCCCCGGCTCCGGTCTCCCCGGTAAAGCCGCTCAAAAACCCTTTCTGTTTCTTCCTCGGGAACTCCGGGACCGTCATCAATAATTTCAGCCCAGCTTGTTTCATCGCTGAAACCGCATCTGATATCGATACAGCTGCCTTCCGGGCTGTACTTCAGAGCGTTGTCCACAAGGTTCCCCAGTATCTGTCTGAGTCTCACCGGATCGCCGGAAAGGAGAACCTCATTCGGAGCCTCCAGAGTCAGCCTCTGACCCTTTTCCTCGGCAATCAATTCATACATATCACTTACTTCGGCCGCCAGGGTGCTGAGGTTGCAGGAAACCCCCTCCAGAGAAAGCATACCCTGTTCCGCTTCGGCGATATCCATCAGGGCCGATAGCAGGGCTCCAGCCTGGTCGGTCTGCTCAACCACCGTGGCAAGGGCTTCCTCGTACTCTTCAGCATCCCCCTTGCCCAACGCCAGCTCTGCATGCCCCCGAAGTCTGGTTAACGGCGTTCTTAAATCATGGGCAACGGCATCAAGGGTGTCTTTCATTCCCCCGATCAGAGACTCCACACGATCTAAAAGACGATTATAACGGTTGATTAAACCGTCCAGCTGATCCCCGGTTCCCGAGCTGTCCAACCGTCGTCCCAAATCCCCTGTAATAATGATATGATCGATTTCCTGATTTAAACGAACAATGGGAGAAAGCAGTCTCCGGGAAGAGATAATACCCACAAGTACACCTGCCAGAATAATAGCTCCCAGGGCCCAGGGATAGTTCCGCTGATACATACGAACAAGGAATTGATGGTTTTCTGTACTCAAACCAACCAGAAGCCGGGTGCCGTCGTCCAGAACAACTCCAGTAAGTAGAAGGGCATAGGGAAGACTCTCAGCCCTGAGGGTGGCATAGGATCCGGGAGTCAGATTGGTAAGATCCGGGTCTTTCAGGTTGAACTGTTCCCATCCCCCGGGAATAAGAGCTCCGAGCATCTCACCATCCTCTGAATCCAGCATGAGAAGATAGGGACGGCCACCGTACTCTTTCATATCCAGAGAAGCCCTGTTCAACACGGCATCATTCCCGCCGTACTGCCAGGCCGCCCAGTAGGAAAGAAGCCGGGAATCCAGTTCCCCCCGGTCCTGGTCGCCGAAACCTATAAATAGAGAGGCCAGCAGAAGAGCGTAAACCACGATGGAGGAAACGGCAGCCGCCAGGGTTACAATAAGAGTTAAGCGAACATTAATCCGCCTATAATATTCAGCTCGGATCTTCCAGAACATATCCCACACCCCGGACGGTTCGAATGAGCTTTACCGGGTAATCCTTATCAATCCGGCTTCTCAGCCGGGATACCAGTACATCGACAACGTTGGTCTGGGGATCGAAATTGTACCCCCAGACTTTCTCCAGAATAAGTGTTTTGGTAACAACCGTTCCTGTATTCCGTATCAGAAACTCCAGCAGGGCGTACTCCCGGGGCTGAAGCTCGATAGAATCTCCATTTCTGATAACGTGTCTTGTTAGGGGATCCAGGGTAAGATTTGCCACATGCAGTTCCTGGGCCGCAGTGGCTCGGCCGCCCCTTCGGATGAGAGCCTCCACTCTAACCAGCAGCTCAGCAAAAACAAAGGGTTTAACCAGATAGTCGTCCCCACCGGCCTTCAAACCTTTTACACGGTCGTCGACACTGTGCTTGGCGCTGAGTATAAGAACAGGAGTCTGAATATCGGACATACGCATCTCTGAAATAATTGAAAGTCCATCTCTTCCGGGAAGCATGATATCGAGAATGATTATTTCATAGAGCCCGGACATGGCACGTTCCAGGCCGAAATCACCATCAAGAGCAACATCAACACCGTAACCGGCTTCCCTCAAACCTTTTGAGACAAAGGATGCAATATCCGTATCATCTTCAACCAGAAGTACTTTCATTATAACTCCTTCTCTTTACCCTTTAATTCTCCCTCCGGTTCAACGGAGGGTCAAGTCAAATTCAAAATGCGTTTGTTTTATGATAATATACTCCTTATGAAGAAACTCACCAAACCTGAACGTTCATGGGTAATGTACGACTGGGCCAATTCTGTTCATTCAACGATTATCTCTACGGCGATATTCCCTTTATGGTTCGGACAGGTAGCCCGGAACGGAGGACTCTCGGACACTCAAACTTCTTTCTGGCTGGGAACCGCCAACACCGGTTATGCAATTATTATTGCTTTAATGGCTGCTGTTCTGGGAACACTCTCCGACTTCCGGGGGTTCCGGAAAAAGCTGTTTGTACCCTTCTGGCTACTGGGCGTGGCTGCAACCGGGTGTTTAATACTGGTGGGTGTTGATGCCTGGGTTATCGCTCTGATACTGTATATTCTTACATTCATAGGCTTTGCCGGTGCCAATATCTTCTACGATGCATCACTTCCGGATATCACCTCGGTTAACAGAATGGACATGGTTTCCTCCAAAGGTTTCGGTTATGGCTATATCGGAGGAAGTACCATACCGTTTCTTATCAGTCTGGTGATAATTGCCGTACTTTCCGGAATGGATTTTTCTGCGGGCTTACCTGCCCTTGGTGTAAAAATCAGTTTTGGACTAACAGCTCTGTGGTGGTTCTTTTTTACCTTCCCCTATTTGAAGAATGTCAAACAAAAAAACGGAATCGATCCTGTGCCCTCCCCGGTTGCTGAAAGTTTTCGAAGACTGGGACGGACTTTTCGGGATCTTCGAAAGCATAAAAAGATATTTCTATTCCTCATTGCTTACTTTTTCTACATTGACGGGGTGAACACCATTATCAAGATGGCAACGAACTTTGCCTCGAGTATCGGTGTCGGCATGATGGTTCTCCTGGCTGCAGTAATCGGGATACAGATTCTGGCATTCCCCTTTGCCTTGCTGTATGGACATCTGGCACAGAGATTCGGTGCCCGGCCCCTGCTGTTTACCGGTATCGGGGTGTATGCCGTAATCACAGTCCTTGGGACAGTAATGCCCCTGGTTCCCGTCAGCTTAGTTGTTCCTATATTTATCGCCGTGGCTTTTCTTGTAGCCACCAGTCAGGGAGGGATACAGGCCCTCAGCCGTTCGTATTTTGCTTCCCTCATACCTGATGAAAATGTATCGGGAGAATACTTCGGGTTCTACAACACCATGGGGAAATTTGCCGCTATCCTCGGTCCTTTTCTGATGGGGGCATTTCCCAGATTGGCCTTTCTACTGGGAATTGCCAATGAACAGGTGGCGTACAGTTTCGGCGTCGGAGCTATCCTGCTGCTCTTCATCCTGGGCGGCAGCCTGCTTGCCGCATCAAACCGTGTCAAAAATTAACCGGGAATCCGCAGCTATGCTGTACAACCACGGCCTGGATTTAATCGCTGAGGGTAAAATGCAGGAGGCGGGGAAAGAACTGCTGAGGGCTTCTGAAATCGATATCGGAGATGCCGATGCCCTTTGTGAAATCGGCAGACTGGAAATTAAAAATGGGCGGCTCGATTCAGCTGCTGCATATCTGGATAAGGCCCTGTTAAGAGACTTTGAACACGCCGGTGCATTGAACAACAGAGCAGTCGTTGAGTTTCTTTCCGGACACTACAATGAAGCTGCCGGGATGTTCAGATCGGCTGTCAAAGCAAATCCCGAATTGGCAGACGCCTGGTTCAATCTTGCAGACAGCTGTGAGGAGATTGGTGATTTGGAAGGGATGGAGGAAGCACGCCTCCGATATCAGGCACTGATAACTTAATGGAAAGAGCTGAAGAAATTATTGCGGATGTGTACAGACAGATTACCGAGATACAATCCCGGGGGATACAACCGGAAAAAGTGATTATGCCGCCGGAGCTCTGGCAGCTGGTGAACAACTATAGACAATCACTTGGAATCATAGATGGACCGCATCCTGATTATTTATCAGAAGACACCCTTTTCGGTCTGGAAATATGGTACGGTAATACCCCGGGAATTCGGGTAGAATAAAACAGAGAGATTAAAACTAGGATAGTAGAATGAACAATACAATTGGTTTTATCGGCGCAGGAAACATGGGCGGGGCAATTATCAAAGGACTTCTCTCAGGAGGGACTCGTTCATCATCCGATGTGATTATCTGCGATCCCAGGGAGAATATACTTCAAGAATTGACAAAAGCATTCCCGGGAATTCAAACCGATACGGATAACGCCAAAGCAGCCGGGGCCTCGATCCTCGTTCTGGCGGTGAAACCTCAGGTGTATCAGGCGGTAATTCAGGAAATCCGCGAACAGGTTAAACCCGAAACAATTGTTGTTACCATTGCCGCCGGCCTAACCCTGAAAAAAGTTTCCGGGTGGTTCGGGGAAAAGATAAAAAAAATAGTCAGAACAATGCCGAACACTCCGGCACTCATCTCCGAAGGTATGACAGCCCTCTGCCCGGGAACCGAAGTGGCGGAGGGAGAACTCAGGGCCGTACAGGATATCTTTAACGCTGTCGGTAAAACTGTTGTACTCCCGGAACATCTTATGGATGCCTATACCTCACTGGCCGGGTCCAGCCCCGCCTGGGTGTTCATGTTCCTCGAAGCCCTGGCCGATGGTGCCGTTAAAGACGGGATTCCTCGTGCTCTTGCTTATGAAATTGCATCCCAGGCAGTTATAGGTTCTGCAAGACTTGTTGCCCAGTCCGGTAAGCACCCCGCTGTTCTCAAGGATGAAGTTTGTTCCCCCGGGGGAATTACTATTGAGGCTGTGGCAACACTGGAGGAAGCGGGGTTCAGATCGGCCATCATCCGGGCAGTCTCCGATTGTACGGCCAAGGCCGGGGAGCTTGGAGCGTAAGTGAACAAAGCCGTTGAATCCAGCGTCGACATGATTTGCTCTGTCAGCGAACTTGCCACCCTTTTCCGCCAGGGCCAGGATATCAGAGGATTCCTTTCCCAGGTGGTTCAGATTGTCAGCCGTCATATGCAGGCTGATATCTGTTCCATATTTCTCTACAAGGAACAAAGGGATATTCTTGTACTGGAGGCAACAGCCGGTCTTTATTCAGATATGGTGGGAAAATTAGCCCTCAAACCGGGAGAGGGTCTTACCGGATTGGCACTACGGGAATTACGCCCTATCAGAGAAGGTCATGGTAACAACAACCCCTATTACAAAGCCATTCCGGGAAGTGGAGAGGAACGCTACGAGTCATTTCTGGCAGTTCCGATTATCCGGGGTGTTAAACGGGTAGGGGTATTGGTACTCCAGGATGAGACGAGTTCCAGGTTCAGTAAATCCGATGTTCAGGCATTGAAAGCGATTGCATCCCAGCTGGCTGCTACTCTGGAAAATGCCCAACTTTTCATGACCCTCCCGGAACATAGTGAACCATCGGCGATGGACATGGGTATCCGTCATCTTATCAGGGGTACTCAGGTAGTTGAGGGAGTGGCTCTGGGTCTGGCATACCAGATGGAAGGCCCGGGGAATAACGATAATCTTATCTCCGCAGTTGACGATAACTACAAGGAGACGATGGAGGACTTTCATTCGGCCATCGACAATACCGAGAATCAACTTGAGGAACTGCAGAACCGGCTGGAAAAAGAACTGGCGGATGTGGCGTCGCTTATCTTCAGTGCTCATCTGCTGATGCTCCGGGATGAGGGGTTCTTCGGGGCCATGGAAAAAAGGATACATGAAGGCTCCACCCCGAAGGATGCCGTTGTTCATATTGCAAACAATTACATCACTCTTTTTGCCGAAAGCCATAACCCGAGA
This sequence comes from Spirochaetota bacterium, assembly GCA_003644105.1. Lineage (GTDB taxonomy): Bacteria > Spirochaetota > Spirochaetia > DSM-2461 > DSM-2461 > UBA2779. The sequence goes on from QNBK01000075.1 coordinate 10,013, forward strand.
ATGCGGGAGAAAGTACAGGATATAAAAGATCTTGGACACCGCATCCTGGAAAACCTGCTTAAAGATGAAGGCCTTCACGGCGATTACAGCGGCCAGATAATACTCAGTAATGAACTGCTCCCCTCTGAATTACTGAAACTGGCAACTCAGAACGTTGAAGGTCTGGTTCTTTTCGGTGGGGGTATCACAGCTCATGTCAGTGTCCTGGCACGATCTCTGGGTGTTCCTCTGATACTTACAGAGGATGACAATATTTTTCAGATACCATCTAATACATCTCTGGCTCTGGATGCCCATCAGGGACTGTTAATCGTCAATCCGGACGATGCGGCCAGGAAACGTATTGAACAGCTTATCGAAGGCTCCGACCAGGTAGAAAAATTGGAAACTGCCGCCCGTCCGGAATCGTTCACCGCCGATGGTGTGCGTATCTATCTTCGGGCCACAGTAAATCTGCTTTCGGATCTCAAACTTGCCAAACGGCTGAAAGCCGAGGGGATAGGCCTGTACCGGAGCGAGTTTCCCTTTCTGATACGAAGCGATTTCCCTTCGGAAGAAGAGCAGTATCTTATCTACAAACAGGTTGTTGACGGGCTTGATAACCCGCTGGTTACCCTGAGAACCCTGGATGTCGGCGGTGATAAGATACTCAGTTACATTCCCGATTCTGAAGAGGCAAACCCCTTCCTCGGCCTCAGAGCCATCCGATTCCTTCTGGAAAACAAAAAGGTTTTTGTCGGTCAGCTCAAAGCCATGATACGTGCGGGCGGTAAACGGCAGATCCGTATCCTGTTCCCCCTGATATCCTCTCTGGATGACTTCCTGAATGCCAGAAGAATAGTGCTGAAGAGCCTGAGTTTTCTTAAAAGGGACGGCCTGGGACAATTTCCGATGCCGAAACTGGGGGCCATGATTGAACTGCCCTCTGCTGTTGAGATGGCCCCTGAATTGGCCAGAGAAGCCGACTTTTTATCTCTGGGGACAAACGATCTGGTTCAGTACATGCTGGGAGTCGACCGTACAAACGAAAAAGTTGCCGATCTTTTTGATGTCCGGCATCCTGCCGTTCTACGAGCTGTAAAAAGAGTGAACGATGCGGC
>QNBK01000076.1 GCA_003644105.1 Spirochaetota bacterium
AACGGTGAGGAGATCAGCTTTTCCAACGGCCGAAGTTCAAACAACCGTAACGGATCAGGACCTGTCAATACCAGGCAGGGTAACTCCGGCAGGGGTAATTCAGGACGCGGCAATTCCGGTAATGGACAATCCGGTCGGGGCAACCGTTGGAACAATAACTGACTCTGAAAAATGGAGACCAGCAAACCTTTGAGATAAGGGGTTTGCCGGTTATTATTAATTAAACCCCACTTTAGAACAGGAGAGAAAGATATGAAAACTGAACGCTGGCGAAGGTCAATTCAAATAATATTCTTTGTACTAATTGCATTAATCGCTGTTAACCACACCCTATCAGAAAGCGGAACATCTATTCCCGTTCCTTTCCTTGCCGATGCATCACTTCATGCCGTGTGCCCCTTCGGTGGGGTTGTTACCATACACAAACTTATTACCGAAGGCGGATTTGTCCAGAAAATACACGAATCAAGCCTGGTTCTCGGCATCGCCGTTCTGGCTGCAGCCATTCTGATCGGACCGGCTTTCTGCGGCTGGATCTGTCCCTTCGGAACTTTTCAGGAATTCGTATCCAAACTGGGGCGGAAACTCCTGGGTAAACGCTTCGGAAAACTGATACCGAAAAAACTTGACGGGGTTCTCAAATATATGCGGTACGCCGTTCTTATCTGGGTTGTTGTGATGACGGCTATCAGCGGTAAGCTGATTTTCAGCGACTACGATCCCTACTACGCCCTCTTCCAGTTCTGGACCGGGGAAGTGGCCATCACCGGATTCATTGCTCTTGGAATAGTACTGTTTATGTCCCTTTTCGTTGAACGGCCATTCTGCCGGTATGCCTGTCCCTACGGTGCTTTTCTGGGCCTTACAAATCTGTTCCGGTTCATGCCGATCCGGCGTAAAGCCTCCACATGTATATCCTGCACCAAATGTGATAAAGCCTGTCCCATGGGTATCGAAGTATCGAATAAAACCGTTATCCGGGATCCAAGCTGTATCAGCTGTCTACTCTGCACCTCCGATGCCGCCTGTCCAGTCTCGAATACTGTTGAACTCAAGGTAATCCCCTACAAGGAATTAAACGATGCAAAATAAAGCCGCCCTTGTCGCCGCTGTACTGGTACTGTCCCTGGCCGCCGGTTACGGCGTTTCAAAAGCCACAGGGTACTGGAAAACCAAAGGCAGTAAAAATCCGATAAAGATTCAGAAGGGGGAATTTGCCGGCGAGAACGATCCCGGAGATATCCGTGGCTCTTACAGTTTTAATGATATTGATGCTGCATTCGGGGTACCCCCTGAGATGATGGCTGCAGCTTTCGGCCTGAAGGGAGATAATCCCGGGGAGCTGCAGGCAAAAAGCCTGGAATCCACATGGGGTGAGCTTGAAGGCGGAGTGGAAATCGGTACTGATGCAGTCCGGCTCTTCACAGCTCTCTGGACAGGTATTCCATATAATATGGAAGAAACAACGGTTCTCCCTGAAGCGGCGGTTGAGATACTGGAAACATACCGGAAAATTGATGCACAAAAAGCGGCCCAGCTGCGTATAAGCGCAGTAAAACTTCCAAATGCAGCGGCAGGAGAAGAGCCTTCAGAAACCTCTGAGGATCATGATACTCCCGACCGCATGGTCCGCGGACTGACGACATTCGGAGATTTAAAAGGCTGGGGGGTAACTGAAGAGATGTGGCTGGAAGAATTCGGTAAACCCATGGGTTCCAGAGCTGCCGGTATAAAAGACTGGGCTGACGAAACAGGAATCCCCATGTCGGAAATTAAATCTGCGGCCCAGGAGATGGTCGACTCCGGGGTATAGTCCGGATATCCTTAAACCATGAGTAAAGGCTTCAGGGTTCAAACGGTTGGGTCGTTATGGCCCGCCGTATTGATCGTAATTCTTATCCTGATTTTCTCGGCGGCCCTCCTCAGAGAAGGCCGGCTGAGGGATGTGGACATCGCCCGGTTGGGTTCTCTGGAAGCCGCAACATCAATCACTGAAGAAATCGGTGAAGGCCTTCCCGTCGGAAAACCGGCAGCGGCCGTAATCGGTTGGGGTATTTACTCTCCCGAAGGAACAACCGTGGCCTCCTGGGGTACCGCCCCTGCATTCCTGCAGTCTACACCGTCTGAAAGAGTCATCTCCGAAGAAATATCAGACAACCGATTGCGGACAATAAGAACCCTGGCCTTTACCGGCCTCCCCCTTTCCGACAGTGAGGCAAACAAATCCCGGAGACGGGGTTATGGAATGCGCCGGCTGGTTCTGATTGACTGGGACCTTCACGTTTCCGGGAAAACCGGTTTGTGGCGAATCGCCGGTGCTGCAGGTCTTACACTGCTGGCGGTGTCCCTTTTAATAATGCAGCAGGCATCAGCCAGAAAGATGATAAAGCAGCGCAAACTGGTGCAGCTCGGCCTGGCAGCCCGCACCCTCACTCACGAAATCAGAAACCCCCTGGGAGTACTGAAAGCCCAGCAGGCACTTCTGAGAAAAATCCTTCCTCCGGATCAGTCTGTAAATCTGACAATCATTGGTGAAGAAGTTGACCGCCTGAGCGCGCTGACAGACAAGGTGAGGGAATGGCTGACCGACCCTGCTGGAAAACCTGTCATTTTTGATGTTTCAGCAGAACTTCAAAGCATACTGGAACGTCAACCCTGGGAAGTGGAAACAAACCTGCCGCATCCGGGACCCAAGATTAAAATGGACCCGGCTCTCTTTTCGTCCGCTTTGGTTAATCTTGTTAGGAATGCAGTTGAAAGTCAGGAAAATATTCCTGATACCCCGCCGCCGGATGTAACCATGAGCAACCATGGTAAATTAATCCGCATTGTTGTTCAGGACCACGGTAAAGGCCTGCCCGATGGTAACCTTGAAGATCTCTTCAACCCCTTCTTCACCACAAAAACCAAAGGAAGCGGAGTCGGTCTGGCACTCTCCCGTCAGTTTATCGAAGCAGCCGGCGGATCTTTGAAAATTGAAAACAGAATTATCGGAGGTATTCGGGCCGGTGTCCGGGTAACAGTAGACCTTCCCAGGGAGAAAACCTGATGCACGTATTGATTGTTGATGATGAGGACAACCTCCGGAAAACCCTTGCCCAGTATCTTTCTTTGGAAGGATGGACCGTTACCGAGGCATCTAACGGCCTCTCGGCAAAGAAGAAACTGGAGGAACAAGCTTTTAATGCCGTAGCACTCGACCTTCGTATGCCGGGGATGGACGGCCTTGAACTCCTTGAATGGTTAAACGGCGAAGGTCCATCTCTGCCTGTTGTAATGATGAGTGCATACGGGGATGTGGGAGATGCTGTAAACGCCATGAAGGCCGGGGCTTCCGACTATCTGGTAAAACCTTTCGATCCTGAGGAGCTTATCATCCGGCTTAAGAAAGCGGCCAGGACGACTCAGCCTGTCATATCCCGGACGGAATCAGCTCCCATTTCCCGTGATGCTGCCATGAGGCCGGTAATCGACCTGCTGAACAAGGCTGCACCCAGCGATGCCACCATACTGATTACCGGAGAAAGCGGCACAGGAAAGGAAGTGGCTGCCCGCTACATACACCGGAAATCAGAACGTTCACAAGGCCCTTTTATTGCAGTCAACCTGGGAGGACTTCCTGAGGGATTAATAGAAAGTGAACTCTTCGGATACGAAAAAGGAGCCTTTACCGGTGCCGACAGCCGGAGGATCGGCTATTTTGAAGCGGCCGGCGGCGGGACTCTGTTCCTGGATGAAATCGGCGAGCTTCCCTCTGCACTCCAGGTTAAACTACTCCGTTCGTTACAGGAGAAGAAAATACAGCGTCTGGGGGGGACGGGAGTTATACCGGTTGATGTCCGCATCATTGCTGCAACAAACCGTAATCTGGAAAAGGCCGTTGCTGAAGGCTCTTTCAGGGAAGACCTGTTCTACCGTATTAATGTGATTAACGCCAATATGCTTCCCCTGAGGGAGCGCCCAGCCGATATCGTCTATCTGGCAGAACTGTTCCTCCACCGTCTGACTGAGAACGGACGGACCCGGATAAGCGGATTCTCAGATCCGGCCATTGAAGTCCTCGCATCGTATAGCTTTCCGGGTAATGTCCGTGAATTGGAGAACATGATTGAACGGGCCGTTATTCTGGCGGAATCCACAGTTCTTCAGCCCCGGGATTTCACCCTTCCAGTTGTTCAGCCCCAGATACCGGCACAGCCTTCAGGAACCCTCAAACTGATGGAAATCCGAATGATTCAGGAGGCTCTGCTCCGGAACGAGGGTCACCGTGAAAGAACGGCCCTGGAACTGGGGATAACCCGGAAAACACTGCTGAATAAAATAAACACTTACGGCTTGTCTCCTGAAAACGAGCTTTAATTAGATTTCCCTTTCTTTATTAGATAAGCCTATTATTGCAATTATCAGAGTTCTTCCATAAACTGATGATTATTGGAGATAAATATGCCTATTGAATGGTTCAGAGATTTACCTGCAGTAATTCAAGCCTTGCTTGGTACAACATTCACATGGGGTGTTACCGCCCTGGGTGCAGCAACTGTTTTCCTTTTTAAAGAAATTAACCGAAGAGTTCTGGATACTATGCTGGGATTTGCTGCCGGTGTAATGATAGCCGCCAGTTACTGGTCGCTTCTGGCACCGGCCATTGCCCTATCCGAGGAGATGGGTGGCGTCCCTCCATGGTTCCCTGCAGCTGCCGGATTCTTACTGGGAGCCGTTTTCCTCCGGTTGGCCGACAGGTTTATCCCCCACCTCCATCTGGGTATGCCCATGGCCGATGCTGAAGGTCCGAAAACCAACTGGCAGAGAAGCGTTCTTCTGGTTATGGCCATCACACTCCACAATATCCCCGAGGGATTGGCTGTCGGTGTCGCTTTCGGTGCTGTAGCTGTTGGATATCCCGGAGCTTCTTTGTCGGCAGCTATCGCTCTGGCCATCGGTATTGGAATTCAGAATTTCCCAGAGGGTCTTGCGGTGTCCGTTCCCCTGAGAAGAGAGGGGCTCCCCAGATGGAAATGCTTCATGTACGGCCAGTTCTCCGGTCTGGTTGAACCGGTTTTTGGAGTACTGGGTGCTCTGCTTGTCGTCCTGATGCGTCCGATTCTACCCTACGCTCTGGCCTTTGCAGCCGGTGCCATGATTTACGTTGTTATAGAAGAACTGATACCCGAAGCACATGAGCATAAAAATATCGATATCGCCACCATGGGTGCCATTGTAGGATTCGTTGTTATGATGACCCTGGATGTGGCCCTGGGATAATTCTTCAGCTACGGACAAATGAAGAGGCTGTTTTTCTTTTGCAATGGCTATTGACTACAGTTTTGATCGAGGACTACAGTAATATATTGTATTTTTTATATACTTAGTGTTAATCAGATTTTGGGCATTTTGGCACATAAGTATTTGCCTCTCATAGTTGATTCAGCAGGAGTTTTTTATGCAATACCCCCTTTTTTGGTTGGTCCCGATCAGTTCCTTTCTTGCCCTGGTATTTGCCTATGGATTTTTCAAGAACATGATGAAGAAATCCGAGGGAACCGACCGAATGAAAGAAATAGCACAGTACGTCAGAGAAGGTGCAATGGCGTATCTGAAGAGGCAGTATCGAGTTGTGGGAATAGTATTTGCCGTGCTCTTCATCGTTTTTCTGACTCTTGCGTATTTCGGCGTAGAGAACCCCTTTGTTCCGGTTGCATTTCTTACAGGCGGTTTTTTCTCCGGGCTCTGCGGATATCTGGGTATGCGTACCGCTACATACGCTTCGGCGAGAACAGCTCAGGGAGCATCCGAATCTCTGAATAAGGGTTTGAAGATTGCTTTTAAAAGCGGAGCGGTAATGGGTCTTGTAGTTGTCGGCTTCGGCCTCTTCGATATCGCTTTGTGGTATATAATCCTGACAAAATTTGTTTACACAGCAGCCAACATGCAGAACGGATTATCATTTCTCGGGCTTAATCTAGTTCATGCCGGCATCACAACCCATGAAAGTATGATTGAGGTTACCACCACCATGTTAACCTTCGGAATGGGGGCTTCTACTCAGGCATTATTTGCCCGGGTTGGTGGTGGAATCTATACGAAAGCAGCCGATGTGGGCGCAGACCTTGTCGGTAAAATTGAAGCCGGTATTCCGGAAGATGATCCCCGAAACCCCGCTACTATAGCTGATAATGTGGGTGATAATGTGGGTGATGTTGCCGGTATGGGTGCAGACCTGTATGAATCTTATGCCGGATCTATTCTGGCAACCGCTGCACTTGGAGCAGCATTACCTGTAGCATCAGGTATGAATTCTGTAAAAGCTGTAATAGCCCCGATGATTGTTGCTGCAATCGGTATTATTCTATCAATTGTCGGCATCTTCCTGGTGAGGACAAAAGAATCTGCCAATCAGAAAACATTGTTAAACGCTTTACTGTTGGGAACCGGTGGAAGTTCGGTCCTGGTTCTGGTTGCAGTTGCCATTCTGGCCTATTTCAACTGGGTGAGCTGGGGAATCTTCGGGGCAGTAGTATCCGGCCTGATAGCCGGGGTGATAATCGGCCAGGGAACTGAATATTTCACCTCAGATGAGTATGCTCCAACTCAGAGTATTGCAAAACAGGCCCAACAGGGGCCTGCCACCACAATAATTGAAGGGATTGCCGTTGGAATGTATTCCACATTCATACCTGCGGTAACTATCGTAATTGCCATAATTGCCGCTTACGGATTCTCAGGAGGATTTGAGAACTTTTCCTATGGGGTGTATGGGATCGGATTTGCCGCTGTCGGGATGCTCTCAACCCTGGGAATAACTCTGGCAACCGACGCATTCGGCCCAATCGCCGATAACGCAGGTGGAAATGCTGAAATGTCCGGACTTCCTGAAGAAGTCAGAGAGCGTACTGATGCATTGGATGGTCTCGGAAATACAACCGCAGCAACAGGAAAAGGCTTCGCTATAGGTTCAGCGGCATTAACCTCTATGGCTTTACTTTCAGCATACATAGAAGAAATCAGGCACTGGCTGGAAAATATGGCCGGTGAAGCCGGCAAACAAATTGGTGATACGGTGTTTTACAACAGTATTGTTCCGGTTGTTCATGATGGTTTCCACGCTGTGAAACTTGCAGATGCCTCAATAACAGACTTTGTTCAAGCCTACGATCTATCTGTATTCAATCCCATGCTGCTTGGCGGTATTTTTTTAGGTGCCATGATGGCCTTCTTATTCAGTGGTATGACAATGAAGGCTGTCGGCCGTGCAGCCGGGGCCATGGTTGATGAAGTTCGCCGGCAATTCAAAGAAATCCCCGGGATTCTTGAAGGTACAGCAATCCCTGAATACAAAAGATGTGTGGAGATTTCAACGAAAGGGGCCCAGAAGGAAATGCTGTTGCCTTCACTGTTGGCCATATTTGTTCCTGTTCTTGTTGGCATTATTATGGGCGTTACCGGGGTAATCGGTCTGCTGGTTGGAGGTTTAACCACCGGATTTACCCTGGCGGGTATGCTGAATAATTCCGGCGGCGCCTGGGACAATGCCAAAAAATATGTTGAAAAGGGAAATCTCGGCGGCAAAGGCAGTGAGACTCACAAGGCCAGTGTCGTGGGAGATACTGTCGGAGATCCGTTTAAAGACACCTCTGGTCCTTCCCTGAATATCCTCATAAAGCTGATGACCATGGTTTCTGTAGTGATGGCCGGGTTAACCGTGGCTACGGGTTTTCTGGGGTAACAATATTATTAATTTCCCGTATGCACTCACCTCAACGAATCTGTATCCAAAGAAAGTGATTCGGAGTTTTCAGCATCACAGACCTGTACATCCAATCCATGTTGTTTTTTCCATCCCGATGGAGCACATTCTGCAACTTCCTGTATATTTTCCCAGTTTTCTTTGATTCGGGATGTAAACTGCGGATTCACGAAGTGAATTTGCGAGTATACAATCCGTACCGGCGTATCAGCTGTACTCCCTTTGGTGGGATATGCTGGCCTGGTCGTTCGCGTAGCGCGAACTGCTCGGCTCTGCATCCTGACTGAATCCGGAATGTTCTCAACTGAGCATATTACGGGCGAAGGATTCGTTTATGAGTTTTTTCTCCAAGAATAAGTTAAAGATACGCCGGCGGAAAAATTCCGTCATTTTCTCAAGGCCCTAAAAAAGAAGATAGAAAAATGTACCCTCGGAATCGAATCCACCCTCCAGGACGATAGGGCTGGTCGGAAACCTCCGGTTTCCTGCTCGCCTCTGCAGCCGACGTCTATCATACCGAAAGAAGGGCCGGAGGGCCTTGGGCAGGGTGAAGACAAACTGAATCCAGCGGATTGCCGAAGGCAATTTGCGTCACGATGAGGAAGATTCAGCAATACCGCGTTAGTCAGATGTTCGGCAAATAGTAATGAATGTTTCTGACTGCAGGATGGACAAAGATAAAAGCCTTTGCAGGAAAAGGGTCTAAAAATAGTCGTGGCCGCACTCAGGATTTGTACACCTGATTCTTACGATCCCTTGGAGGTAGTCACCGCATGTGGAAAACTGCTTTCCGACCTGCTGTATTCGATCCAGACGGAATATGCGGTACTTTGCAGCGTATTTCTCATCATACTGTTCGCAGAAGTCTGTAAAGTGATGTTCAAAGATTTTATGCAGCTCGTTTCGGCCGCGGGGTATATAATCCTGAGTAAGGTGAATAGCTGTGTTCCCGAGTGATGTAGTCCCATATATTGATTTTCTGGGGGAAGTAACCTTCCGCTTGGGATAGAGATAATATTGGTGATCAGCGTATAACGTGACTCTACACCAGACATTGCAGAATGACAGAGATAATCCGGTTGTAAAGGTGTTAGAACTGGAAGTGTAGAGGCGGATACGATAATTGCAACACTCATCGCGCAATGCAGGTGAGCTTTGTCGTTAAAATTGAATGGTATCAGCAGAACCAGGGTAGAACCCTGGACCCGGAGTCGCTCAAGCGACTCAATGTTCCGCGACCTGGCCGCTGCTTCGAAACTGCTCGGCCATGCAACCTGTGGTAAGCCGCGGTACTACGGAAACCATGTTTCCCCTGCGCTTCTGTGATTACTGGATCGTGAGTGCTGGCAAGTACTTTTTATATGCATTGTAGGCAGTTTATGACGGGTTATATCGATACATACTTGCATGTTTATGCTAGTTGTGTCATTTTGTATGTAAATTTATTTCTAATAAGGATTTCTAAAATGAAAAGAGATGCAGAGCAGTATCTGATGCATTGGATTTCAAAATCCGGAAGAAAACCTCTTGTAATTCGTGGAGCACGACAGGTAGGAAAATCAACTCTTGTCCGAAACTTTGCCAAAAGACAGAATTTTGATCTTGTAGAAATCAATCTTGAGCGGCATAAAAATCTGAATAAGTTATTCGGAACAAATAATGTTCATGAAATATGCCGTGAACTTGAGTATATAACTGACAAAAATCTCAGTAATTCTCAAGGGAAACTGTTATTTCTGGATGAAATTCAAGCCGTTCCTGAAGCCCTGCCATTCCTGCGTTATTTATATGAAGATTTACCTGACCTTGCAGTGATAAGTGCAGGGTCACTATTGGAATTTGTCCTTTCAACACATAATTTTTCTATGCCCGTTGGTCGAATCGAATACCTTTTTCTCGGGCCGATGAACTTTATGGAATTCCTGGAGGCACATAAGCAGCAGAAATTGATTGATTTAATTACCAATTTTTCCTGGAATGAGCCTTTTCCACTCAGTGCCCATGAACGGCTTCTTGCGCTGTTACGCGATTTTTTAATTGTGGGAGGAATGCCTGAAGCTGTTTCAGCCTTTTGTGATAGAAAAAATCTTGACGATGTCATCGATATTCATTTAGCAATTATTGAAACATATCAGGATGATTTTGCGAAATATGCCAGATATTCACAGTTATCAAAGATCCAGAATGTGTTTCAATATGTACCCCAGTCAATCGGAAATAAGGTAAAATATTCAACCATTGATCCCCATAGCCAGGCTCGAGAAATTAAAGCTGCAATTGACCTTCTCGTGAAAGCGGGTGTTATAATAAAAGTGAACCATTCCAATGCATCCGGATTGCCTCTTGGTGCTGGTATCAACTCGAAAATATATAAATTATATTTCCTGGATATAGGCCTGGTTAATACTATGTGTGGAACTAAACACTTGAATCTGGAGATGCTGCATGATATACGTTTTATCAACAACGGAAATATTGCTGAACAGTTCATTGCTCAACACCTGCTGTATACCGGGCGGCCAAACAGTACTCCCGAATTATTTTATTGGCTACGTGAGGAGAAATCCAGAAATGCGGAAGTTGATTTTATAACTATTGTAGATGGTGAAATTACACCAATTAAAGTAAAAGCAGGAAAGAGTGGAACACTTAAATCATTACATCAGTTTATCAATTCGAAAAACTCACAAACGGCCCTGCGTTTTGACTTAAATTTACCCACTGTACAGGAATTTGAATATAGCTTGCCTGATAGCAATTCCAGTTCAAGTAATATCAGGTTTGATCTTTTTTCCCTGCCACTCTACTTGGTTAGCCGTTATGATTCATGTTGCAGTACAAATTAAATGATTAAATAACAACAAATCTCACCCGCCGATAATCCTCTTCCTCACAACAGAATACAAACCGCAAAAAATAAACATCACCGTGAGAGTCAGTACAATCGCCGGACCTGAAGCCCGTGCTATGGCTTTTTTCAACTAATGGAACCTGACTGAAACACCATGTAGAGCGTTTGTGAAACAGAGAATTACATTGTTTTCAGAGAATAATCCAGAAAAGAAAACTCTGATTTATGACAATTCCCCTCAATTCACTTCTATTGATTACAGCTGGTTTAACATCAAGAGAGTGAATATGTGTACATCTGCACCGAACATGAATGCCTTTACTGAAAGAGTCATCGGCAGTATCAGGCGAGAAGCGTTAGACCATTTCATATTGATTTCAGAGAAACAGATTCGAAATATCATCAGGGAGTATGTAGATTATTATAATCGTCATCGTCCACATCAGGGTATCGGCAAGATTCCTGATGGAGAATATATGCCC
>QNBK01000077.1 GCA_003644105.1 Spirochaetota bacterium
CTTACCAGCGCCCGCTCATCATATCCACATCGAGATCTTCAAGACGCACAAACTTATCTTCGTAAGTTTCCAGGTAGAGCGTTCCGCTCCTGATTTTAAACCCCAGGGGCGTTGCTTTATATGCTTCCATCAACGCCGGGGGGACTTCCTTCATCCTTGCAAGAGACCAGAGCTGAGAGGTTTCTTCGATGTGTCCGCCGCTTGTAAAACCATGATCTTCAATGATAACGGCCCATAAATTGTCGGGACTTACATCGAACAAGGTGAATGTTAGAAATTCTCCTTCTGCCGTATACCCCTTTTCTTTTGCCAGGGCTTTAGCATCAACAAGCAGCAGTTTTCTGCCCTGTGATGTCTGAACAAAAACATTTTCAGATTCAACTTCGGTGAAAGCCCCGGTAATATGCTCATTCGGGAGCAGACAGTTCTCCTGACTCCTGTTGCTGAAGCTTATTCCCGCAATGCAGGTATCATCCCACAGACTACCTTCATACACCGATGCAATTTCAAATTTCAGAATCAGAAACTCTTGTATTCCCGGTTCTTCGGGATGTGCTCCGGTATAACGGATCAGTTCAGAATCTCTCAATGCTTCAACTCCGGCAGTTTCAAAGGGCATTTCAAAGGGCTGTACACCCATCTCGTCTTTCAGGGTGAAGTTAACCGGCTCAGCAATTTGAAGGATATCGGCTTCAAATCCGATCTGTCCCGCCCTCATATCCGAAGTGAAACCCGAGTAAAGGGAGAGCTTGAAGTCTTTCACCCGGTTGTTCTTCAGAAAGAGGCTTTCTGATTTCTGATACCCGTTGTTAATCATAATGTATTTTTTCAGCTCTCCTCGTTGCCCAATAAGGACGTAAGAGCCGGTTCCCGGCCCCGCTTCACCTTCTACCCAGGAAGTCTCCAGACTGTCATCAAAGAGATTCATCGGACTGTACTCTCCCACCTCCATAAATTCTGTGGGTTTTTCCAGTTCTGATGAGGCCGCATAGACACCACCGGCCTCGGTGAAAAATACCGTTTCCCACTGGGCAAAGAGGGTATGTGCCGGAAAGAGAAGGAGGCTGAACATCAGGATAAGATAAGTGGTTTTCATATTTAGAGAGTACCCCCGGAGTAGAGCTAATTCAACCTTGACGTCTGTTTATCCCGCTTCTATTATGATACCCAACTAAAACGTTGTTTTTCGCAGACTGCTGCTGAAGGAGCCTTCGATGGTAGAGTTCCCCGAAAAGTTTGATTCTGAGGAGGAGCTGGATGATTTTATCAGCGAGCCGTCGGCACAGCTGATTGATTTGTGCAGAAACTGGAAGGGCCCGACGGTTGTTCTCGGTATTGCCGGAAAAATGGGTTATCACCTGGGGATGATGCTTGTTAAAGCCCGGGACCGCTCGGGGAGTTCCGGTGAAATTATCGGTGTTTCCAGGTTTTCCGATTCCGAGGCCCGAAGAAAAGTTGAAGAGGCGGGTATCCGGACGGTTGCCGCCGATCTTTTAAGCCCCGATGCCGCAGCGGGTCTTCCGGATGCTCAGAGGGTGGTTTACATGGTGGGCCGGAAGTTCGGGACGGCAGGTTCCGAGGAGCTCACCTGGGCTGTGAACACTCTGATTCCCCAGGCTGTCTGCCGAAGGTATGCGGGTATTCCCATTGTGGTCTATTCCACCGGAGCGGTTTACCCCCGGGTTCCGTTGGAGAGCGGCGGGGCTGATGAGTCCTTGCCTCTCACCCCCCTTGGAGAATATGCCAATGCCGCTGTGGGCCGGGAGAGAATCTTTCAATATATGAGCGGGGTTACCGGGACTCCGATTTGCCTGGTCCGGCTTTTTTATGCTATCGATCTGCGCTACGGTGTCTTGCGGGATATCGGGGAAAAGGTGGCCTCTGGAGAGACTGTCGATCTGAACATGGGGTATGTGAATGTTATCTGGCAGGGGGATGCTGTGAATCAGTCCCTTCTGGCCTTTTCTCAATGCGCCATACCTCCCCGGCCGCTGAATGTAACCGGGCCGGAGATTATTTCGATTCGGGACACCGCTGAGAGATTTGCCGAGCTTCTGGGGCGCAGGGCGAAGTTTTCGGGAACACCGGCCACCGATGCCCTCCTTGGAAAAACCGACAGGACTGTAGGGCTTTTCGGCCCTCCCCGGGTGAGTGTAGAGAAGATGATCGTCTGGGTGGCAGAATGGATAAAAGCCGGGGGCCGGGGTCTGAACAAACCGACTCATTTTGAAACCCGGAATGGTGATTACTAGGTGAAGGACTGTAAGATGATGAAAATAGCAGATATCCCTCCTGAAGCTCTTGCGAATTTCCGTGAGGGCTGTGTTATTCCAGCCCTTCCCCTGGCCCTTCATGCTGATGGAAGTTTTGATGAAACCAGCCAGAGGGCCATACTCCGGTACTATCTGAGTTCAGGAGTAGGCGGCGTGGCGGTGGGGGTTCATTCCACTCAGTTCACCATCCGGGATATCCCGGGATTCTTTGAGAAGATTCTCAAGTTTTCTTCGGAGATTCTGGATGGGGGGGCCGAAGATGAGCGGAAGCCGGTTCTTAAAATTGCCGGTATCTGCGGGGTAGCCGAACAGGCAACGGGTGAGGCTGCACTTGCCGTCAGCCATGGTTATCATGCCGGGCTGGTGAGCCTTTCGAATCTGGCCGGGCAGCCTGAATCCGTGTTGCTGGACCATGTCCGCAGGGTATCCGGGATTATTCCGGTTGTGGGGTTTTATCTCCAGCCGGCGGTGGGAGGGATACGCCTCTCCTACGATTTCTGGAAGGCTTTTGCGGGTATTAATAACGTGCTGGGGGTGAAGATTGCCCCGTTCAACCGTTACGCCACTGTGGATGTCCTTCGGGGGGTTGCAGACTCGGGCCGGGCGGGAGAGGTCAGTTTATATACGGGTAATGATGATAATATTGTTGTTGACCTCCTCACGCCATGGCGGTTTACAGGATCTGACGGAAGGATTCAGACTCTGAAGATCGTGGGAGGGCTGCTGGGGCATTGGGGTGTGTGGACCTCATCGGCGGTGAGTCTTTTTTACCGGCTCAGGCAGATGGCTCTAACCGGAGAGGCGATCGGGCCGGATATACTCACCCTGGCTCAGGAGATAACCGATATGAATGGGGCTCTCTTCGATGCGGCTCACAATTTCGCCGGGAGTATTCCGGGGATACATGAGGTTCTACACCGGCAGGGTTTGATGGAGTCTCCCCGATGCTTGAACCCCGAAGAAGTACTTTCCCCGGGTCAGGCCGGGGAACTGGATCGTGTCTGTTTAGCTTACCCCCACCTGACTGATGATGATTTTATCAGGGAGCATCTGGATTCATGGCGGAAATAAACAACGGGGCCTCTCCCAAAGGCCGGGCTACCCGCAGCCGGATTTTTGAAGTGGCGACGAAGGAATTCGCCATGAAGGGATATGCCGGTGCAAGAATCGACGTGATTGCCCGGGAGGCAAAGATTAACAAACAGCGTATCTACGCTTATTTCGGCGATAAAGAAGGACTCTTTGTCGAGGTGTGGAAGCGGACATCTGAGCTGATTTATGAGAAGACTCAGGAGTTTCTTGATTTAGGTGAAAAAGACGTTCCCGATCTTGGGCGGATTATTCTGAACGGCTACATGGCCTTTCATGAACGCCACCCCGAATTCTGGCGTATCTTTGTGATGGAGAACCTGTTCGGCGGAAAGCATGGGCGGCCGGGTCATGTTCCCGGGGACAGCCCTTATACTCATCTGAGAGAGCTCTATTCATCGGGTCAGAATGACGGATTTTATTCAAAAGAAGTATCCTTTGAATCCTTCATTTTTGTTATTACAGGAATCAGCTTTTTCTACACCTCCAACATGAACACGATGAGTGATACCCTGGATACCAACCTTTCAGACCCCATGGTGAAAGCAAAAATGATGAAGGAAATCTGTTTTATGATGTTTAACAAGCCGGAATGTCATGTTGATTGAAAACGGAGAGAAACTCTTTTTCTCACCGGGGTGGCTGGATCTGCAGGTAAACGGTTGGAAGGGTATCGATTACAACGGAGATAATCTGGATGCCGCCTCCTTTGAACTGATTACCCGGGAGCTGGCGGAAAATGGAACCACCCGGCATCTTCCTACTCTTATCACGGCCCCGAGGCAGGATTTAATACGCCGTCTGGGTACACTTCGGAGTATCCGGGGGGATTCCCCATGGCTGAGCCGGAGGGTTCCGGGATTTCATGTTGAAGGCCCCTTTATTTCCGGGGTGGAGGGATTCCGGGGAGCTCACAGCCCTGCTGATGTGAGAGATCCGACTGTTGAGGAATTTGAAGCCTGGCAGGAAGCTGCCGGAGGGCTTATCCGTATTGTTACTCTGGCGCCCGAGCGCCCCGGTGCATTAACGTTTATCGAAGAGATTTCATCCCGGGGTGTTGTGGTTTCCATCGGTCATAGCGGGGCGGATTCCGGACGCATCCGGGAGGCGGTAGCCGCCGGTGCCCGAATGTCTACACATCTGGGTAACGGCATGGCCGGAACCATCGACCGCCATGAGAATCCCCTGTGGGAACAGCTCTCTTCCGACGGACTTACCGCCTGTATTATCGCCGATTCCCACCACCTGCCGCCGGCTTTCATCAGGACGGCTTTCAAATCAAAAGGGGAGAGACGGATTGTACTGGTAAGCGATGTTGCCACCCCGGGCGGACTGCCCCCCGGCCGGAGAAGCTGGGCGGGAATTGATGTGGATGTAAGTGAAGACGGGCGGATTTCCCTGGCGGGTACCCCCTATCTGGCAGGAGCCGGGCTCTTGCAGAAACGGGGAATTGAGTTCCTGATGGAGGTAACAGGCTGTACTCTGGATGCGGCGCTGGCTGCCGCTACAGTGAACCCGGCCGCCCTGATCGGTATCGGGGATTCCGAGGATGTTGTGTCTTTTCGAATAAAGCACGATAACCCTGCCGGCCGGGTTTCCATTGAGATTGAAGAGGTTCGGCTGGACGGGGCTAGCTCTCAGCCGTAACTCCCAATTCTCCAAGAAGGGTTTCAAGCCTCTGCCCGTACTCCACATAGTTGGCCATCCGGGACTCCCGGGAAGCTTTAACAGAATTATCGTGATACACCACCGCCATGTGGGGTTCGATGGAAAGCCCTCCACTATAGCCTCTTGATTTTAAATCTTCGAGTATGCGTTTCACGTCGCCCCGGCCTTCTCCCGGCCAGCAGTAGACTTCCTCCCGGGTTTCGGTATTCCGGTAGGAGTCTTTGATATGTATGTGGGCGATGTGCTCTTTAACTGCCGAGTAAAAATCCCAGGATGATTGATCGGGGTAGGGCCAGGGTTTATCGAAATCTTCGGTGAGCGGCGGGTTACCGGTATCGAAAACCAGCTTAAGCCCCGGAACTTCCTGGAGCATTTCCAAGGTGTTCTTCGGGTTCATCCCGCCGTAGGTGGCACAGTTTTCATGAACCGGAGTGATGCCGGCATCGGTGAAACGAGTGGTGATTTCTCTCAGGCGGCGAAACCGTTCCTCTGCCTGCTGATTTACGATGGCTTTACCTTCATTATCCCGGATAACCTTCCAGCTCATCACACGAACCAGATTTGTATTCAGGGCTTTCATCCTCTGAATCGTCCGGTCGACGGTTTTCAGCACCTCATCAAAGTTTTCACCTATATCATGACCCCAGTTGGCAATGTTGGAACCCAGAGCATTGGCCTGAATCCCAGCCCGTTCAAGTTTGTCCTTTACCTGCGAGAACTCCGCATCCGGCAGATCGTGAATATTCAACCCGTCGACGGCTCTGATTTCTATTCTACTCCAGCCCAGCTTCTTAGTAACTTCGATCTGTCCGTCGATACTGTCGGCGGCCTCATCGGCAAATCCTGTCAGATACATCAGGCTGTCTCCTTTATCACGTCAACTTCATCCAGGAAGTTTCCAACCTGCCCGAGTAAAGCCCTTGGATCTTCCGGTACGGTAAAAATCTCCAGGGATACCCACTGGTCGTATTTATTTTCGGTGAGAACCTGAAATGCTTTTCTGTACTCCTCTGTTACTGCAGTCGGGGCAACACCTCCGGCATCGTTCAGATGGACATGGGCAATATAATCCAGGTGTGCTTGAATCAGTTCTCCCCAGGGGGCATTCTCATCATCGGTATTGTGAAAATCGAACATTCCTCCAATACCGGGTTTTCCGATCTTATCAATCAAGGCCCTTGCCTCTTCCAGGGTATTCACAACATCGGTGAACTCCGAGGGCAGGGCTTCAACCAGAAGGCTGCAGCCTGTACCCGTTATATGGTCTGCTGCTGAGGAGAGTCCATCGGCGAACAATTTCATGGTTTCCTGAACCTCAACCCCTTCTGCGGACGAACGCTGAACCGGTGAACCCAATGTCATCGGGCCTCCGCCGAGTTCTCCTCCGAGATTTGCCAGGCGCTTGATATGGTCCCAGGATTTTTCTCTGACAGCTTTTTCGGGTGAATTGATATAAAGGCCTTCGGGGCCAACCAGAAGCCAGTGAAATCCGGCAAAGGCAACACCCTCCCCGTCAAGTTCCCGCATTATTTCGTCCAGAGTCCTTTTAATGCCTCCGCTGAAGTCTCCGAACAGTGTGTGAGGGGCAATCTCCACACCGTGAAATCCGGTTTCACGGATAATCTTCAGAGATTCAGAGAATGCCATTCCGTCAATCCCGCCGAACATTTCATTACAGATTCCGCGTTTCACTTTCTTTCAGCCTCCGAAATTAAATTGAAATTAAACCAACAAAACAGTTGCAGTGTAACGGGAGTCAATATAACATGACAACAACTTACTTAAACGTAAAGGAGAAGTGTATGAAAAGGCTATCAGTTCTAATCGTTTTATTGATTGTGTTCTCATTTGCCGCATGGGCCAATGGCAATGCAGAAGCGGCGGATGATTCGGGTATGTGGAAACCCACCAAGCCTATCACCATCATCGTTCCCTGGGGCGCAGGCGGATCCACCGATCAGGTAACCCGTGTGGTTGCCGGTGAGCTTGAAGGTCCTCTGGGCCAGAAAGTTGTTGTTGTTAATCAGCCAGGTGCTTCGGGTTCTGTGGGAACCAAGGGTGCTCTTGATGCCCCTCATGATGGTTATACCTGGACCGCCGGTGCCGCTGCCGATATGGGTGCGTACAAGGTTAAGGGACTCCTTGATACCACTTTTGATGACTGGGAACTGTTTCTGAACGTCGCCAATGTATCTGTTGTTGCCGTGAATGCCGATTCTCCCTATCAGACATTTGCCGATCTTCTTGATGCCATGAAAGCCAATCCCGGCCAGATTCCTGTTGCCACTGCCGGTCAGCTTTCTGCGGGACACAACGCCATGGAAGCCATCGTTAAATACACCGGTGTCAAGTACAAACATCTCACCTACGATGGTGGAAATCCTGCTGTCATTGCCACAGTTGCCGGCGAAGCCGAAGTAACAACCCAGCTGGCTGTTGAAGAAGCTGACATGCTCAAGGGCGGCAAGCTCCGGGCCCTGGCAGTTCTGGATGATAAGCCTCTGAAGCTCAACGGTTATGGTGATATTCCTGCTATTACCGACTGGATTCCCGAATTCCAGTCAGCTCCCAACTACTTCGGTATCTGGGTTCCTTCGGATGCTCCGGCTGAAGTTCTGGCGGCCTTTGAGGAAATCTGGGGTACCACCATCAAAGATTCCCAGAAGCTGGCCGATTATGCGGCCGAGCGCGGGGCGGTATTTAATCCTTCCTTCGGCGCTGATGCCAAGAAACGGGCCATGCCTTACCTGCAGATTATTGCCTGGAACTACTATGAAGGTGGTACTGCGGCAATTTCTCCGGATTCAATCGGTATTCCCAAACCGTAATTGTCTCGTTAATCTGATATAATTATCAGTAAGATATTAAAAACCAGAGGCGGTGCATCGGATGCATCGCCTCTCTTTAAAAGAGGATACGATGAAAGAATCCAACATGCCGAAAGCTGATTTTCTGATGTCCATACTGTTAATCGTTTTTGGAATTACCGTACTGGTTACTTCCATTAACATGCCCCGTTTTGAGGAGATGGATGCCAATCCCTATTCGGTACCGGGTGTTGTTCCGGGTTTTCTCGGGGTCATCATCGGTTTTATGGGGTTGGTCCTTCTGATTCGTTCACTGATCAGAAAGGGTTATAAACTGGGTATTACAGGGCAGACAGTTAAAAACTGGGCTAAAGAAGATTCAACCCGGCGCCTGCTGCTCACTCTGGGTTTAACCCTGCTTTATGCCCTTGTCTTTATCGGATTTCTGCCCTACGCCGTAGGGACTGTTCTGTTTATCTTCGCGTTTATTGTGGTCTTTGAATATAAAAACGGAATACCCTTGAGAGAACAGAAACGAATGATCTGGAAAGCTGTGCTGACATCTGTTATCAGCGGTATTTCCATCTGGGTTGTGTTCCGTTACCTGTTTCTCGTCAATCTGCCATAGGAGGGCTCATACATGCTGGAAGGACTGCAATTATTCGGACAATCTTTACTCGGCTTCATGCAATTCAAGATACTTGTTTATGTGCTCCTGGCTACTGAACTGGGAATCATTGTCGGGATGCTTCCAGGGCTGACAGCCACCATGGGAGTTGCCCTGCTTACAACCTTAACATTCAAAATGCCGGCATCAGAGGCTATTCTCGTTTTAATCTGTATGTATGTGGGGGCCATTTACGGCGGCAGCCGCAGCGCCATACTGCTCAACATCCCCGGTACCCCGGCTAATGCAGCCACTGCGGTGGACGGTTATCCCCTGGCCAAGCAGGGGCGTGCCGGCCGGGCCATCGGGATTGCTACAACCGGATCGTTCATCGGTACATTTATCGGAATGATTATTCTGGCCCTCTTCACCCCGTTGATCGGACGATTTGCTCTGGAGTTCAAATCTTTTGAATTTTTCTGGCTTGCCATCTTCGGAATCGTAATCAGCGGAAATCTCACCGCTCCAAAGGATCCCCTCAAGGGCTGGATTGCCGGATTCCTGGGCCTTTTTATCGCCATGATCGGGATGGAGAGTTCCTTTGCGTTCATCCGTTTCGCCAGACCGGGATCCGAAATGTCCGGTGGAATCGCCCTTCTTCCCGCCATGGTGGGAGTCTTCGGCTTTGCTGAAATTATCACGGTAATGAAGCAGTCGGCCTACGAAGTCGTCAATACCAGGATTGAGCGGGTGATTCCCAAATTCGTTGAAATCTGGCGTAATAAGTGGACTATTGTCCGCTCTGGTGTCGTGGGAACCTTTATCGGTGCCATACCCGGTGTGGGTGAAGATATTGCCGCATGGGTTTCCTACGATATGGCCAAGCGCTCCAGTAAAACCCCGGAGAAATTCGGTAAAGGATCGATTGAAGGCTTAATTGCCGCTGAAGCCGGAAATAATGCCTGCGTTGCCGGAGCCATGATTCCCGTACTGACATTGGCCATACCCGGATCCGCCCCGGCAGCCGTACTCCTTGCGGCCATGTTCATTCACGGTGTCCGCCCGGGCCCTCTTATCATGATTGAGTTTCCCTCTTTTGTTTACGAGGTTGTGGTGATGGTTCTTCTCGCATCGGCAGCCATGCTGATACTGGGGCTGTCCATGGTGAAATGGCTTGTAAAAGTTCTGGCTGTTCCCAGAGAAAAACTCATGCCCATCATCTTTGTTCTCTGTGTTGTCGGGGCTTTTGCCATTCAAAGCCGAACTTTTGATATTGGTGTGATGGTGTTTTTCGGTGTCGTCGGTTACTTCCTCAGGGAAATGGATTATCCCATGGCACCTCTCGTCCTTGGTATTATTCTGGGGGACATACTGGACAAGAATCTCCGGCGCAGCCTGATACTTTCCGACGGTCATCTGGCACCCTTTTTCAATCAACCCATCGGTCTGGTGCTTTTCTTCGTCACCCTTCTGGTTATCCTGAGCAAGATGAAGTGGTTTCAGAATATTATGCTGGGACTGAAAAATCTGATAACGGCTCCCTTCAGGAAGAATAAAGAGGTTTGAGTATGGATTCCATAGGTTTCGGGATTGTTGGTGTCGGAGTTATTGCCTCGTTTCACGCCAGGGCGATTGCAGAAATCTCCGGGGCCAATTTGGCGGCCTGTTTTGATGTGGCTCCTGAACGCTCAAGGAAATTTGCAGAAGAGTTCGGTGGTAATCCCCGGGAGTCTCTTGCTGACCTCCTCACGGACCCGGCGGTGAATGCCGTTATTATCTGTACGCCATCGGGTCTGCATCTGGAACCGGCCCTGGCTGCCGCCGCTGCCGGGAAACACCTTGTCATCGAAAAACCTCTGGAAATCACCACCGAACGATGCGATCAGATTATCAACGCAGCCCGGGAGAACCATGTCCGTCTGGCGGGTATCTTCCCCAGCCGTTTTTCCGATGGTGCTCTTTTAATCAGGAAGGCTCTTGACGATGGCCGTTTCGGCCGCCTTACGGTGCTTGATGCCTCAGTGAAATGGCACCGCAGCGAGGAGTACTACGCCCAGGCCGGTTGGCGGGGCACCTGGAAACTGGACGGCGGCGGTGCCCTGATGAACCAGGCTATCCATGCTGTGGATCTGCTTCAGTGGTTTTCCGGTGGTATTGCCGAAGTAAGTGCATATACCGCAACCCTGGGGCATAAGGGGTTGGAAGTGGAGGATGTTGCCGTCGCTTCGGTTCTTCATGCTTCCGGTGCCCTGGGAACCATCACCGGAACCACCGCATCCTGGCCGGGCTGGGCCAAGAGAATCGAAATAAGCGGAACCTCCGGTTCCGCCGTCCTGGAAGACGACCGGGTTACCCGTTGGGATTTCTTCGGGTCCCGCTCTGAAGATGCTCAGATACTGGCAGATATAGAAACCGGTGAAATCGGGACCGGGGGTGCCGGTGATCCCACTGCCATCGGCTTTGAAGGCCATCGCCGGCAGCTTTCCGATTTTATAGCCGCGTTAGCCGAAAATCATGAACCATTGGTGAACGGTGTTGAGGCCCGGAAAGCTGTGGCTGTGATTACAGCTATATATCGGAGTGCTGAGACCAGGAAACGTGTAAAA
>QNBK01000078.1 GCA_003644105.1 Spirochaetota bacterium
GCTGTCTTCTTCAGCCAGATACAGTCCGTTAATCCGGGCCTCAGACCCCTTACCGGAAAGTATCACCCTGCCCCGGGTTTTCACCAGACGGCCGCCGAAATGAGCTTCAGTGAACTCAAGCCGGCTGTCTCTTTCAAGAAGAAGATGGTCGTGTAGAAAGAAAACTACACCGTTACCCAGATTCTGATTCAAAGCAATATTCAGAAGACTGTTCTCCCCGATGGAAGCTGTCAGGCCGGCGTTAACAACAGGAATTACCGATTCTTGAACTTCCGGAGCTCCGTAAAAACACCACAAAAGGTTGAGCTCCCCGCTCCCGGGCAGTGCAATATGCAGATGAGGGGCGGAAAACAGCGGTGATTGCTCGTCTCCGGCAATGAGTTTTTCCTCAATTATCACCGGTTCTTTCAGCCTGACACTTTCCGATAGGCTGATATGCAGAGCCCCGGGGAAGCTGCGCCAGTGCCAGGCGGTAATTCTGTCGGTCTCCGTATTTAATTCAGCGTTGGCGGATCGTTCAAGATCGGTGGGGAAATCCTCCGGAGAGCTGTCCTGGGAAACCCACTGAATTGAGAGCCCCTTTTTAACAGCTTCCTCCGAGAGAGCCATGGCTACCGGAATACCCCTTTCGGTTATCACCCGGGCGGCATAGTTCTCCGGCAGCAGAGGGGCGGGGCGTTCATTGATATCTCCGGTGCCGAGAATCGGCAAATCGGCTGTTTTATCCAGCATGCCTTTGGGCAGCAGTCTGGAAAGATCGGTACGCCGCCATTCTTCTTCTGTGGTATCCGGCCAGCTCAGTTTCTCAAAGAGATCTGCGGCCATTTGAGGTACAGACCGATTCATCCGACACTCCCTTCCATCTCAAGTTCAATCAGACGGTTCAGCTCCACGGCATACTCCATGGGAAGCTGTTTTACCAGAGGATCGAGAAATCCATTAACAATCATCATGGAAGCTTCTTCTTCGGAGAGTCCTCTGGCGGTGAGATAGAACAGCTGATCCTCACTGATCCGGCTTACCCTGGCCTCATGTTCCACCGAAACGTCGTCTGATTCCACTTCCATATAAGGAAAGGTTTTACTGATAGATTTTTCATCCAGTATCAGAGCATCACAAACCACATGGCTTTTCACATTATGCAAACCTTCAGCTACTTTAATCAGCCCCCGGTATGTTGCGGTACCACCATCTTTACTGATGGACTTGCTGGTGATGATGCTGCTGGTATTGGAGGCATTGTGTACTATTTTTCCACCGGTATCCTGTTCCTGATCTTTGCCGCCGAATGCGATGGAGAGAACTTCCCCATGGGCACCCTCTCCCATGAGCCAGACGGCGGGATACTTCATGGTCCGCTTGGAGCCGATATTGCCGTCCACCCACTCCACAGTGGCATTTTCCTTTGCAACAGCCCGTTTGGTTACCAGATTGTATATATCTCCGGACCAGTTCTGTATGGTTGAATATCTCACCCGGGCCCCTTTCTCAGCCACGATTTCCACAACCGCGCTGTGCAGAGAGTCGGTGGTATAAACCGGTGCGGTACAGCCCTCGATATAATGTACGAAACTGTTCTCATCGACGATGATGAGAGTGCGTTCAAACTGACCGAAATTCTCCGAATTGATTCGGAAATAAGCCTGAAGGGGAATTTCCACCTTGATGTTCGGAGGGACGTAAATAAAACTCCCCCCGGACCAGACGGCCGTATTCAAAGCGGCGAACTTGTTATCGTTGAAGGGAATGATTGTACCGAAGTATTTTTTTACTATGTCGGGATGTTCCTCCAGAGCCTGCTCCGGAGAGAGAAAAAGTACACCCTGAGATTTCAGATCCTCCTGTATGGAGTGGTACACCACTTCCGAGTCGTACTGGGCTCCCACACCGGCCAGGAACTTCTTTTCAGCCTCAGGAAGTCCCAGGCGGTCGTAGGTTTTCAGGATATCTTCCGGGAGATCTTCCCAGTTCTTCACTACCGATTCTGTCGGTTTGGCATAGTAGTAGATATCATCAAAGTCGATATCACCGATTCCCGCACCCCAGTTGGGCATCGGTTTACGATAGAAGGCCCGCAGAGCTCTGAGCCGGGTTTCCAGCATCCATTCAGGTTCTCTCTTCTGAGCGCTGATAGCTCTGACAACCTCTTCACTCAAACCCTTACCGGGCTTGTAAACCGATTGGTCGGGGTAGGAGAATCCGTATTTGTAATCCGCAAGGCCGGAAACAGGTGCCTGTTTATCACTCATAAACTATCCTTCACCCAGTCATAACCTTTAGCTTCAAGCTCATCGACGATTTCAGGACCGCCGGAGAGAACGATCCGCCCTTCTACCATAACATGAACCCTGTCGGGCTTCACATAATCGAGAATACGCTGGTAATGGGTTATTACCAGAGCAGAAAAATCCTCACCCCGAAGGGTGTTGATGCCTTTGGCCACTACCTGAAGGGCATCAATGTCCAGCCCGGAATCCGTCTCATCCAGAACGGCAAAGTCCGGTTTAAGCATGAGCATCTGCAGCACTTCCATTCGTTTCTTCTCACCGCCGGAAAAACCCTCATTCAGATAGCGGTTGATAAACTTCTGATCGATTCCAAGGAAATCCATATTTTCCCGCAGTTCTTTTATATAGGCAGAAACATTAAAACGCCCCTCTTCACCACGGCGAAGTTCCACCGCCCGTTTAAGAAACTTGCCAACGGTAATACCTGGAACTTCCACCGGGTACTGGAAGGCCAGAAAGAGACCAGCCCTGGCCCGTTCATAGGCTTCCAGCTCGGAAAGGTTGATATCACCCATGGAGATATTCCCACTGGAAACCTCATATTGAGGATGTCCGGCCAGAACATTGGCCAGAGTACTTTTACCCGAACCGTTTGGGCCCATCAATGCATGAATTTCCCCGGCGGGAACTTCCAGGGTAATTCCCTGCAATATTTTTTTATCCGGTAAGCCGGCTTTCAGATTTTCTATCTTCAAATTCATGTTTACACTTCTCCTGTTAAATCGGGTATCCCAGCATCAACCGGGCATTCTCGCTCATCCGGTTCTGATCCCAGGGGGGATTCCAGATAATCTGCACTCTCACATCCACCGCATCTGTCAGGGATCGCACATTGGATTCAATATCCGAAGTGATAACATCCACCAGGGGACAGCCGGGATATGTTAAGGTAAAATCAACCTCAGCAATGTTCCCGTCGGTTACTTCGGCTCTGTAAACCAACCCCAGATCAACAATATTCATATTCAATTCCGGATCGATAACATTGTAAAGCGCATCTATCACATCCTGATTTTCAGCCATTCCCATTACTCCCTGTGAACTCATCCAAAGTCGTATTTTCCACAAAACTCACCCATTTATCCTGAAATACCTGGATTATGGGTTTGATAATACAGCCGTGTTCTTCCTGGGCACAGTTCCCCCCGGAAGGCATACAGCCTGCTATTCTCTCCTCACCTCTGACTGCCATAAGTATTCTACCAACCCTGATATTTTCCGGCTGTTCATTCAGTCGGTAGCCCCCCCTGGGACCCTTTACAGACTTGATAAGACCATCTGTACTGAGTTTCTGAAGTATCCGTGCCAGCAATTTGAAAGGGATGGCATGGCGCTGGGAGAGTTCTCTGGCAGAGAGCAGCTGGAGCTCCTTCTGCCGGGACATTTCCACCAGTGAAATCAGTGCATATTCCATGTCTTTATTGAATCGGAACACCTGTCCTCCGTTAATACTACCTTTTTGGTAGTACAAATCTATTGATACAGGCAGCCCGAGTCAATATCTGCAGATGAATAAATCTTTTGAACACAGCAGTGCCGGTTCTGATATAACTATGATGTAGGAGATTCAGTTATGAACTTTAACGGATTAAACTGCAGTATCGGGACAATGCATCTGCTTTCCGACGCTCAGACTCGCTCAATCAGCTTTGAAACCAAAAGCGGAGTCAAATCCGGCGGCGGCCTATTGGTATCAAACCCTGCCTACTGTGAAATTCCCGGAACTCCCTTCTGCCGACAATCTGGAAATTGTACAGGCTCCAGGATTAAGAGACTGCTGAGATGACAGCTTTCAGGCCAGGCGTACTGGGGTATTCAACTGCGGTATTGTTGATTATTGGTATCATCCTTCCCCTTTCCGGAGAGACTGCAGTCCCGTCGATTACCCTGGGTTTTGTCGGGGACATTATGATTCACAACTCTCAGCTCCGCCGGGCCTGGCTGGGAGAAGATGAGTCGGGAAATGATATGGGGTACGATTTCAACCCGGCCTTTGAATGGTTTGCCCCCTACCTCGAAGAGCCGGATCTGATGATCGGCAATCTGGAGACCACCTTCGGGGGACCGGATTCTGCATGGATTACAGATGAAGAGTACGCGTTCAGGGAATATCAGGCCTACCCCACATTCACTACCCCGGATGAGCTGGCCCCCGCACTTGCGGATGCCGGGTTCGACCTTCTGGGCACAGCCAACAACCACTGTATGGACTCAAGTCTGGAAGGGGCTTCCCGAACTCTTGCGGTATTGGCCGATGCCGGACTTGAATCCACCGGTACTGCGGCTTCCGGTTCCCCTGTACCATGGAGAGGGGATGTCGGTGGGTACAGTGTCAGCATCATAGCATGGACGGCTTCTGTAAACGGGCTCATCTCTTCCCGGGGTATGGAGACGATCAACGTGTTCAACGCCCGGGGACATGACGGCCGTCTGCAGGAAATGCTTGCCGAAATACGTGATGAGGCGGCCCGGAAGCCGGATCTGGTTATCCTGAGTATCCACTGGGGGCAGGAATACTTCGACGAGCCGGATTTATATCAGAAAAACCTCGCGGATCTGGCTATTGAAGCCGGTGCGGATATTATAATCGGATCCCACCCGCATATTTTACAGCCTGTCGAGATCCGCAAGGGTGTTTTTATTGCGTGGTCTCTGGGTAATTTCATATCATCACAGAAATTTCAGGAAGGGGAACGGGCCTGGGTTGACGGATCGGCCATGCTCAATCTTGAAATCAACAGGGATGAAGAGGGAAAAGCCCGGGTAAGCAGTGCTGAATTTGTGCCGATTTACGTTCATTGGACACCTGAAGACATCCGGGTACTTGGAGTTACCGACGGCCTGTCTCCCGGGGCTGAAAAAAAGCTCGGATTGACTGATTACGATATTCAAAGACTCAAAGCTCTGGAGTTACAGATACCCTACCAGATAACCAGATATCTGGGGTCAACACCCGCAAAGAAATCCAAGAACGGCTGGGTTGTTGATTTTTAATGAAGATAACCCCGGTCACTTCGGGTTTCTATAAGAACGAGCAGCTTATCACCATAGCGTTCCCTGTATTCGGAAAGAGCTTTTTCAGGTTGACGTTCCCTGTAATGAAAGATTACACACAGTTTCCCTTCCTCAAGGAAGCCTATCAGATCTTCTTTCTCCCACCATTCCCGGTTGGATGGGCCTGATTCGTAGGTGACTCCGGCGAAGGACTCAGCACCCTGAGTCATATTTTTAGCCATGCAGGAAAGCCCCAGAGTTGCAGCGTAGTCTTTCAGCTGATTTACATATTCAAGGCTCTCTTCGATTGAGACATGAAAACCGTACTTTCTTCTGGCATCATCATCAAAAGCCCAGTCCATATTGTCAAACTCAACAATATCAGCACCCCAGGTCGCCGCTTTATCAATACGGGCTTTTATGACAGTCATCACATCATCACTGATTCTGTCAATGAAATACTCCCCTGGCCATTCTCCCCAGTACTTTTCCACCAGTGAACCGTCCAGCATATCAAAATCATCCCGCCAGTCCTCGCCTGTTCCAACGCTGATATAAGCACCGACAATATTTCCCCGGGCCTTGATTGCAGGGATGGCTTCCCGAGCCTCGAGGCTATCAAAGGGATCCAGCAGGACATAGGCGTTATGAGCAGCTGCGAGTATATCTACCACTGAATCGGCTTTCCAGTTTTCCTGATAGGCCTGGTTCCAGAGAGAATTCACCTCAGGAATTCTGTCCTCTGCAGAAAGTGATATCAGAGTAAAAAGAAACAGTGTAAACAATAGAAATCTCATAAACTCCTCTGCAGTTCAGATTTTCATCCGAGAGTATCTCTGAAAAAAGAAAACTCGATATCGTCGAATCCCGTAAGTGTTTCATGTCCGAAATCCGGAAAAATCCGCAGGGATTTGGATGATGTTATTTTGTTGAAAGCTGCAAACTGACTGGAGGGAGGACACACCTCATCCATCAGCCCTGAAGCCATCAGAACTTTACCCTTAATACGTTCAGCCAGATGCTGAACATCGATATAACCCAGCCTTGTGAAAATCTCATTTTCCCTTTCATGCATGGGATCAAAACGCCTGAACCATTCTACCAGCTCAACATAAGCTCTTTTTGCCAGGTCCAGCTCCCAGACACGCTGATAATCGCTTAAAAAGGGAAATACAGGCGTCAAGCAGGCAATCCGGGGTTCCAATGCAGCACAGGCCAGGGTGAGTCCGCCGCCCTGGGACCCGCCCCGGGCACCAACCCTCTTCGGATCGACTCCTTCTGTCTCCATGGCCAAACCGGCCAGCTCTGCAGCATCCAGGAAAACCTGCCGGAAGTAGAGTTTCTCCGGCGAATCCGACAATCCCCTGATAATATGTCCATGCTGGGTATTTCCGCTCACACCACCGGGATCTTCAGACAATCCGCCCTGCCCCCGGCAGTCCATGGCCCAGACATGATAACCTGCAGAGGCCCAGACCAGATGAGACATCCAGCTCCCGGCATTTCCGGTGTACCCGTGAAAGAAAACGACCGCCGGGGCTCTCTCTCCGGCTGATAGAACCTCAGGGCGGAGGTATTTGGCATGAATACGTGCTCCGGCGACACCGGTATAAAAGTAATCAAAGCACTGAACTCCGGGAGCCTGGAAACCCGACTTCAGAATCTTCACATCCGGATCGACCGACTTCATTTCATCCAGAGCTTTCTCCCAATATTCATTAAAATTTTCCGGCCGGGGATTGGTTCCAGAGTATGTTTTAAGTTCATCCAGAGATAAATCAACAACTGGCATTTTTTAAAGCTCCTTAAAAAAATGGGGGTGAAGAAGTAATTCCCCACCCCCATTTCAGCACTAATTCTGTTAGACTTCGCTGGCGGTTTTCAGTATGCAGCGCAGCAGAACATCGCCACCCCGGGTACAGTCGTCCCAGGGTGTGTCTTCCACTTCAACATGACTTCTTCCGTCGATACTGGGCACAAAAATCATGGCGCCCCGGGTAACTTTGTTCACCTCGCTCATATCATGACCGGCCCCGGAAACCATACGGCGGCTGGAGAATCCAAGCTCTTCGGCGGATTCAACTACACGGTCCCAAAGCGCCTTGTCGAAAGGAGCATGCTCCACTTTCCAGAACTCTTCAGTCTTGATGGGGCAGCCGCGCCTTTCGGCAATCATTTCAAATTCTTTCTTCATCAGACGCCAGGCTTCTATAGCATGATCGTCATCCCAGCTCCTGATATCCACGGTAAAATGAACTTTACTGGGGATGATGTTCCGGCTGTTGGGATAATTCTGAACCTCACCTACGGTGGCTACCATGTCTCCCAGCTGATGTGCCACTTTATTGACAACAACGTTCATTTCGCTGAAGGCAAGAAGAGCATCATTGCGGTTTTTCATGGGTGTGGGGCCTACCTGGTTAGCAGTTCCCTCAAGCCAGATGTCGTACCAATGAAGGCAGAGTATGCCCTTGGGAGCACCTATCTGTATCTTCTCTGTCCAGAGAACCGGTCCCTGCTCAATATGGAGCTCATAGGCGGCTTCCACATTCCATTTTTTATGATCGCAGGGGAAAGCACCTTTATAGCCGATGCGTTCCAACTCATCTCCGAATAACGTTTTACCATCCCGATCTTTGCGGTCGTAAGCCCATTCTTTGGTGATATTACCCATCCAGACACCGGAGCCCATACAGGCAGGGGGATACCAGCCGCCCTCTTCATTCGTCCAGTTAACCAGAATAAAATCCCGTTCCAACTGTAATCCGGCATCGTTGATGCTGCGCATCACTTCCAGACCGGCCAGAACACCGAGGATACCGTCGAAACGTCCACCCGGGCGCTGGGTATCGAGATGAGAACCTGTCATTACGGCACCCAGATCCCTGTTTTTACCGGGACGTACGGCGAACATATTACCCATTTCATCAATGGTAAGCTCACAGCCGCAGTCTTTCACCCAACCGGCAAATAAATCGCGCATTTCCTTATCTTCATCGGTGGCTGCACAGCGCTGTACACCATTGTTTTCAGTTCCACCGATCTTTGCAGAAATCTCAATGGTTTCCTGAAGTCTGGCACCGTTGATGCGCAGATTCTCAAATTGCTCGTTCCAGTTCTTAATTCCCATAATGCTTCCTTTGATTACTATTTAAACTCCGCCGGTTTTTCAGCGGAGTTATCAGATACTTAAAGAACGGCTCCGCCAGTCCGGGGGACAAATTCACCGTATCCGGCCTCACCTTTCCATTCACCGTTATCCACCAGAGTACGTCCCCGGGAAAGAACCCGAACCGGCCAGCCGGTTACTTCCATACCTTCATAGACGTTGTAGTCCACGTTCATATGGTGAGTATCAGCGCTGATGGTATGCTTTTTCTCAGGATCGAAAATAACAATATCCGCATCGGCACCGACAGAGATGGTTCCCTTCTTGGGGTACATACCGAAAATCTTCGCCGCGTTGGCTGAGGTAAGAGCAACAAACCGCTCAGGGGTAATCAAACCGCTGTTCACCCCCAGATGCCACAGAACGACATAACGGTCTTCAATTCCCGGTACTCCGTTGGGAACTTTAGCCCAGGAATCTTTTCCCAGTTCTTTACCCGGTGTCCGCCCATCTTTGGTTCCGTCAAACCAGAACGGACAGTGGTCGGTAGCCAGGGTTTGAATAGTTCCATCTCCAAGACATTCTAAAACGATACTCTGATCCCAAGACGTTTTCGGCGGAGGTGAGCAGATATATTTGGCTCCCTCGAATCCACCGGTTTCGATATCTTTATCGGTAAGGGTGAGGTACTGAGAGCAGGTTTCAGCCATTACAGGAAGGCCTTTGCGACGGCCCCTGCGGATGGCCTGAAGTCCCTGTCCAGACGCCACATGGACCACATAAAGTGGAGAACCTGTTATCTCAACAAAGTCCACAGCCCGGCTGGTAGCCTCTGCTTCGATAATGGCCGTATGAGCCACATTATGGTACTTCATTTCGGTCTTGCCTTCCGCCAGAAGACGGTCGGTGGCCATGGCAATGGCATCGCCGTTTTCCGCATGCACCATGGTGAGCATTCCCGCACCGCCGGCTTTCTCAAGAATCCGCAGGAAAGCGGTATCATCCACCTGAAATACGTTTTTGTAAGCCAGGAAAACTTTGAGGCTGGTAACCCCTTCTTCTGCTATTGAAGGTATCTCGGCAATTGTTTCATCGGTAGGATCGGTAACGGCAATATGAAAACCGTAGTCTATGGCAGCTTTGTCTTCAGCCCGGGATTTCCAGGTATTAATACCATCTACAAGACTCTCACCTTTTGCCTGCAGGGCAAAATCTATATGAGTGGTTGTTCCGCCGAATGCCGCCGCCCGATGACCGGTGAAAAAGTCATCGGAAGATACGGTACCGCCGAACGGCATTTCCAGGTGGGTATGGGGATCTACTCCACCGGGCATTACCAGAAGTCCCGTGGCATCGATAACTTCGTCATCTTTCCGGATATCCCCGGCAAGATTTCCGATAGCAGTAATAATACCGTCTTCAATTAATACATCAGCTTTGATTGTGTCTCCGGCAGTGATAATCGTGCCGCCCTGAATAATTTTACGCATCCTCAGAATCTCCTTGCTCTCTCAAATTTTCTCAAACCAAACGGATATTCGCCATTGAAACCCGTATAGGCATCTTTCAGTATAACAGCCATTTAATGGCTGTGATAAACTAATTTAATCTTTTTTCTCTGATTTTATTGCGATATTCATCAGACTTGTCCAGAATTCCGGTCTGGGAAAGGCGAAGCCGGCATCCCTGGGTGCTCCTACATCTCCTATTATCCTTAATGCCAGGATTTTATTGTTCAGAGGCCGTCCCCGGAACTCCCCAACAGGCAGCCATCCGGCCAGATGTTTCCAGGGAATTTCAACTATTTCCGGTCGTAATTCCACACAGATGAAAACCAGGGCATCAGAGGTAGCTATGATGACACCTTTCCGGGGTTTCAGGCGGCCTTTATCTGAGGAAAAACCGTAGAAAATCACACCGAGATCCATGGTTTCAGGGACTTCCCCACCAGTATAAACCTTTACACGTCGTAGAGCATGGCGCCGGCTTAAAACAAAGTAACCGATAAGCCCACTCACCAGAACGGCGGCAAGAACAATATCTAGAACGACATTACCGCTTATCATTGTTATCCTTTCGTTCATCAGCATCACGCATCATCAGAAGATTAAGGGAGAAAACCCCCAGGCCGATCGCCAGGAGCAGCCATATGTCCTTTGAGGGATCTGAAATAAAGGACCTCTGCAGTCCTGTCTCACTCCCCATATTGAATATCATATAAAACAGAGCAATCAACAGGATGATCATCGATATCACAATGATTTTTCTGCGCATGTTAAATCCTCCTTGAATTTGGAACGGCCGGGAGTCAAACCCGGCCGTACCCGACGGGATGAAGCAATTCATGATCCATCCCGGTTAAAATGCAGAAATAAGGACTAAAGCTTGGCCCACTCGGCTTCGGCTTTTTCCCAGGCTTCATCAGTAGCTTCATCAGCCCACTGATCCAGACCACGTTCTTTGGTTGTTGCACCGGGAATCGTGTTGTCCAGAATAAGTCCGATAATGGCTGTAACAGCCATGCCACTGGCAAGAATTGCCTGAAAAATATTACCAATAACGGCCCAGAACTGTCCGAAACTCGACCAGTCAAGAGGATTGGCGCCGAACTGAGCAGGAACAGAAAGACCGGCAAAGAAGGA